>JAZOVJ010000065.1:0-50554 GCA_045658645.1 Clostridia bacterium
AAGATATTAAGGAGGAGAAAATGAATTTAAAGAAAACTTTTTGTGAAATTAAGATAAAAAACCTGATGCTTTTAACAATTGCGGGTTTTATAAACGCCTTTGGTATTACCGTGTTTTTGGCGCCGGTAAAACTTTACGACAGCGGTATATCAGGAACGTCTATGTTACTTTCACAGATAACTCCTGAGATGTTTTCTTTATCATTATTCTTGCTTATTTTAAACGTTCCGTTGTTCATTTTTGGTTACAAAAAACAGGGAATAACGTTTACTGTTTACTCTGTATATGCTGTGGCGATGTATTCTTTAGGGTCATACCTTATAACAGACGTTTTGCCGATAGATGTGTCATTTGCATCACCTTTGGCAGGTGATGACCTGCTTTTGTGCGCACTTTTCGGCGGACTTATTTCGGGTGTGGGAAGCGGTCTTACCATACGCTTTGGCGGTGCGATTGACGGCGTGGAAGTTATGGCTGTGCTATTTGCAAAGAAGATAGGGATTACTGTCGGCACTTTCGTAATGATATATAACGTAATTCTGTATGTAATCTGCGGAATTATAATGGGAAGCTGGATTTTGCCGCTTTATTCAATCGTAACTTATGGAGCCGGACTCAAAACCATTGACTTTATAGTAGAGGGTATTGACCGTTCAAAAGCAGCAATGATAATAACTTCAAAGCCGGACGCGATCTGTAAAACTTTAATGGAAACCTTTGAAAGCGGTCTTACCAAAATACCTGCAAAAGGTGGATATTCCGGCGGTGATATGACGGTGGTGTATTTCATTCTTGACCGTTTTCAAATTTCAAAAATGACCGATATTGTTCACGATATTGATGAAAATGCGTTCATAACGATTACAGAGGTTGCTGATGTTTTTAAATCAAATATGGGACTGGAATAAAAACTATAAAATTGAAAAAAATAATACAGAATACTAAAACAAATTTTAGTAAAAATAGTGAAAATTTTCTCTTACGAAAATATTGAAAAATCCATATTTTTGTGTTATAATATGTCGGTGATAAAATTTTAATACAAATTCTCGCATATGTGTCGAGATGAATTTTCATAGAAATGAAGGGATTTAAGATGGCAAACAGTGAAAGAAGAGTAGGTACAGTTTCAAGAGGTATCCGTTGCCCGATTATCCGTGAAGGAGATAATCTTGCAAAGATAGTTACAGACAGTGTTTTAGAGGCTGCACAGTATGAAGGCTTTGAAATGCGTGATAAAGACGTTATTTCAATTACAGAGTCAATCGTTGCAAGAGCGCAGGGAAACTATGCTTCTGTTGAAGATATAGCAGAAGACGTAAAGGCAAAGCTTGGAAGCGATACAGTTGGTGTTATTTTCCCGATTCTTTCAAGAAACAGATTTGCAATTTGTCTTCGCGGTATTGCAAAGGCAGTTAAAAAGGTAGTTTTGATGCTTAGCTATCCGTCTGACGAAGTTGGAAACCAGCTAATCAGTATGGATATGATAGATAAGGCAGGCGTAAATCCGTATTCTGACGTACTTTCTTTAGAAAAATATCGTGAACTTTTCGGTTATGTGAAACACGAATTTACAGGAGTTGACTATGTTGATTACTATGCAAATCTGATTCGTGAATGCGGTGCTGAAGTTGAAATCGTGTTTGCTAATCAGGCAAAAGCAATCCTTGACTATACAAAGTATGTTATTAACTGTGACATTCACACAAGAGTGAGAACAAAGCGCATATTAAAGGAAATGGGCGCAGAAGTTGTGTTAAGCCTTTCAGATATTATGACAGCTCCTGTAAACGGAAGCGGATATAACGAAAAGTACGGCCTGTTAGGCTCAAATAAATCTACAGAGGATAAGGTTAAACTATTCCCGAAAGAGTGTAAGGATTTAGTTCTTGAAATTCAAAAAAACATTTTTGACAGATGCGGTAAGCACGTTGAAGTTATGGTATATGGTGACGGTGCTTTCAAAGACCCGCAGGGAAAAATCTGGGAACTTGCAGACCCTGTTGTATCTCCTGCATTTACTGACGGACTTATCGGTACACCTAACGAACTGAAGCTTAAGTATCTTGCAGATAATGACTTTAAGGATTTATCAGGCGAAGAGCTTAAAAAAGCTATTTCTGAAAGCATTAAGTCAAAGGATGATAATCTTGTTGGAAATATGGCATCACAGGGAACAACACCTCGTCAGCTTACCGATCTTATCGGTTCACTTTGTGACCTAACAAGCGGTTCGGGTGATAAGGGAACTCCTGTTGTGCTGGTACAGGGATATTTTGATAACTATACAAACTAATTTTAAAGACCTGATATTATCAGGTCTTTTTTTGTTTACAAAAAACAAGTATTATGGTACAATATGCTTATGATGATACGGAGAATTAAAGGAGTAGAAATATATGAAGAAAATTATATCCTTAAGTTTGTTGATTGTAATGTTGTTTTCAATGAATGTATCTATACTTGCCAAAAACGGTGACGTGGCAGGGAATATATTCTCTACCGATATAATGGCATACATAAACGGGGTGTGTGTAGATTCATATAACATAGGCGGAAAAACAGTGGTTATAGTGGAAGATATAACAAACCAGTTTGCCTATGCAGACAATATCAGAACCCTTGTTATCTGGGACTTTGCTCCTTCAAATCTTGTGGGCAGAAAAATTACAAATAAGCAAAAATCGGGTGCGGCTGTAGGAAAAATTTATGAAACCGATATAAAAACAATATTTCGCGGAAAAGAGCTTACTTCATATTCTCTAAACGGCAAAATGGCAATTGAAATTGAAGAATTAGGCGATGATAATGCTTTTTCGAATATTGGTGGAAAGTATATCTGGAACGCAGAAGAGCGAACTATAAGATTAGAAATGATGTATCGCTATTCATCAAAACTTCACACTATTTTACGTGAAAAAACGCTCAATATGGTTTTAAACGAGAAAGACGGAAAAATCACAGCAGAATTTGTACCTGAGGCAATAAGAAACGGTAGTGTTTTGGGTGGAGGAGTGCTTGCTGATAATTCCATAGTACCTGTTTACTATGAAGACGATATAATCGGGTACAGATGCAGATTCCCTGATTTGGAACTTATTCACGGGGAAAATGGTAAATACACTCTTGAAAAAAGAGAAAATCAGGTAAGCACAGATTACTATTATATTGATAAAATTGTGAAAATTATTGAAAATGCGGTGCCGGTAATTCCAACTGCTGAAGAATGGCAGACATATCAGGAACAAAATATGTGTACCATAAAGCAAAGATTTGAGACGGATGAATATCTATTCCTGCATATGACACAGTCTACAACACATGGCGGCACTCAGATTTTGACCAAATTTGACAAGTCAACAGGTTACGAAGAGTATTATAATAAAAACTTTAAATCAGTAAGCCTCCATGGACAGATGTATTTTGAAGATGTGAAAATTGATGAAGAGAATGAGAAAGTATATCTTCATTATGATATAGATTACGTAATTGACTTAAAAACTGACGAGGTTAAAGCAATAAACTAAACAGAAAAGAGAAAACAGAATGAAAAACAAAACAGTTAAAGCAACAATGGCATCGCTTTGTGCGCAAATTATTTTTGGGTTCAGTTTTATGTTCACCAAGATTGCCTTAGAGGATGCATCTCCGATTACGGTGATTGCAGACAGATACATTATGGCGTTTTTAGGTATGAGCATTGTGATGCTTTTTACCAAAACAAAAATCAAATTCACTAAGGGTATATGGAAGCTGATAATGATGTCACTTTTTCAGCCGGTTTTATACTTCTTATTTGAAACCTACGGAATAGAAATGACAACCAGTGCGTTTTCATCAATTATGATTGCATTGATTCCTGTTGTCTGTATGGTTAGCGGAATTTTTCTATTAAAGGAAGTACCAAGACCTATGCAGTATGCATTTACAGTCTTATCGGTTCTTGGCGTGGTAATCGTAGCACTTGCAGGTAAAGCGGACGGAACGGTGACACCGCTTGGTGTTTTGCTGCTTTTGGGAGCGGTATTATCAGCTGCTACATATAACATAACAAGCCGAAAAATTTCAGGTGAGTTTTCGGCACTTGAGCGAACGTATGCACAAACAGTATTAGGCCTTTTAGTCTTTTTGACAATAGCAGTTTTTGAAAATATAAATGCCCCGAAAAACCTTGTTCTGCATTTTCAGAACCCTGAATATTTCTGGGCGATTTTCTATCTTGGAATTGTATCATCGGTAGTGGCATTTGTACTTTTAAACTATGCAAATACACACTTACCTGTTGCAAAAACAACTGTATTTTCAAATATCACCACAGTTGTTTCAGTAATTGCGGGTGCAATATTCTTGAATGAAAAATTCACCTGGCAGACGGCTGTTGCAACTTTAATGATTATCGTTGGTGTATGGGGTGTTCAGGCACTTCGTGTCAAGAATAAAGAGGAATAAAGTATGGCAAAGAAAAACGAAAGAAATACAAAAGGTAAAATTATAAATGCTGCGTGGGATTTGTTTTACGAGCAAGGTTATGATGATACAACAGTAGAGGATATAATTGCAGAGTCCGGCACATCAAAAGGCTCATTTTATCACTATTTTGAGGGGAAAGATGCACTTTTAGGCTCACTTTCTTATATCTTTGATGAAGAATATGAAAAGTTAAAAGATAAGCTCACAGGAGATATGTCGTGCTTTGAAAAGCTTTTGTATTTAAATCGGGAACTGTTTTCGGTAATTGAGGACCGAATTGATATTGACCTTTTAACGAGGCTTTACTCGACCCAGCTTGTAACAAAGGGTGAGAAGCACCTTCTTGACAATAAGCGCCTTTACTATAAGCTTCTTCGCAAAATCGTAACCGAAGGGCAGAAAGAGGGCGAGCTTACTGATAAAATGACGGTGAACGAAATTGTAAAGCTATATGCAATGAGCGAAAGGGCTTTGATTTACGATTGGTGCTTGTCTGGTGGTGATTATTCACTTTCTTCTTATGCCAAGTCGGTAATGCCTACTTTTTTGTCGGGAATTCGTATGTAGTTTGGTCTTGATAAAATTTCTTTTAATAATGCAATATGCGGTAAAAAATAGAGAACAAAGTATAGAATGAAGTCTATACTTTGTTCTCTATTGATTTTTGTAAAAATATGTGTTATAATGCAAAAGTATGCAAGAAAAATACATTAAAAAAGGAGATTTTATACTATGAGAATGGATATTTTTGCATTTGCACTTTATTTTGTAACAATGCTTGCTGTCGGAGTTTACTTTTTCTTTAAGTCAAAGGACGTAACTGAAAAAGACTACTTCCTTGGCGGAAGAGCAATGGGACCTTGGGTAACTGCAATGAGCGCACAGGCATCAGATATGAGTGCGTGGCTGTTGATGGGACTTCCTGGAAGTATTTTAGCATTCGGATTCGGTCAGGCGTGGATTGGTATCGGTCTTGCAATCGGTACTGCAGCAAACTGGATTTTGGTTGCGAAGCGTCTTCGTAAGTTCTCAAGAGCGGCAGGGGACTCAATCACACTTCCGCAGTACTTATCAAACAGATTTGTATCAAAGAGCCACACTGTAAGTATCATTTGTGCAGTTGTATTTTTAGTATGCTTCACAATTTACGTAGCATCAGCATTTGTTGCAGGTGCAGATGTTTTCACAACATTGGTACCGGAACTTTCAAGAACAAGCGCAATGCTTATCTTTGCGGCAATTGTTGTTATCTATACATTCCTTGGCGGATTTAACGCAGTTTGTTGGACTGACTTCTTCCAGGGACTATTGATGATTGGTGCGCTTTTGATAGTACCTATCGTTGTAGGATTTACAAAGGACCTTGACGCATCGGCTTTGGCAACTGTTTATGCAGGGCCAAACGGCGAAGAATTCAAATTTGTTGCAAGCTTTATGAATGCAAGCTGGAAAGATATAGTTTCTGGTCTTGGTTGGGGTCTTGGATACTTCGGTATGCCACACATCATCGTAAGATTTATGTCAATCGAAAAGCCTTCAATGGTAAAGAAATCAGCGACAGTTGCAATTATCTGGGTTGTACTTTCACTTGCTGCAACAATTGTAATTGCATATCTTGGCAGAATGTTTGTATACTCAAACGGTGTTGATTTATCAGCTGACCTTTTAGGCACAGGTAAGCAGTCACTTATCTTTGTAAAGCTTGCACAGGATGTATTCCCGGCATTTATCGCGGGACTACTTTTAGCAGCTATCATTGCAGCGTCAATGTCAACTGCTGACTCTCAGCTTTTGGTTGCAGCATCATCATTTGCAAGCGACCTTTATAAGCCAATCATCAGAAAGAATGCTTCAAACAAAGAAATGATTTGGGTAAGCCGTATAATCGTTTTGGTTATATCAGTTGTTGCATACTTTATTGCATCAAGCAAGGGTAAAGCTGCTCAGGCTATTATGGACCTTGTTTCAAACGCTTGGGGTATTTTCGGCGCAGCATTCGGACCTGTAGTTCTTCTTTCACTATTCTGGAAGAGATTTACATATAAGGGTGCAGTTGCAGGTATTATAGTTGGTGCAATCGTAGATATGCTATGGCTATGGTTGCCGGTTTCAGGCGGTATGGCGCTAACAGCTCTAACAGGCATTTACGAAATCATTCCTGGCTTCATCATTGGTGGACTTGCTGCATTCGTAGTAACGCTGCTTGATAAGAAACCATCAGAAGAGGTTGAAGCAATTTTTGCAAGAGCAACAGATAATAGCATTGACGACTAATTTCAAAAGACAGCCATTTGTGCTGAAGATTACTTTTGGACATAAAAAATCCTCCTAAGGTAGATTGTTCTATTCTACCATAGGAGGTCTTTTTTTTATATCATTTTAAAGTTCCAACTACTACACGGTCATTACCGCATAAATCTTTTATAACAGATATGTCTGTAAAGTTTTTATCCATCAAAAAAGATACATCGTTTGCCTGGTCATACCCGATTTCGAAAACAAGAATTCCGCCCTTTGTTAACAAATTTGGAGCAATATCACAAATTCTGCGGTAAAATTTCAAACCATCTATGCCGCCATCAAGGGCAAGATGCGGTTCAAAGTCCTTAACTTCTGTTTGCAGTCCTTTTATTATTTCGGTTTTGATATACGGTGGATTGGATGTTATAATGTCATATTTCCCATTGGGTATTTCGGTTAAAATATCGCATAGCTCAAAACTTGTGCGGCTAGTCAGCATTAACTTTTTTGCATTTTCCTCGGCAAGCTTTTTAGCGTCCTTGCTGATATCAAGACCTCGTACAAATGCTCTTGGGCAGAATGCTGCAATACTTAATGGAATACATCCTGTTCCTGTGCCGATATCAAGTAGGGAAAAACCGTCATTTTTCTTTTTATCTATAACATATTCAACTAAAGTTTCAGTATCTGCTCTTGGAATAAGTACAGACGGCGTAACCTTAAATTCCAAAGACATAAATTCCTGCGTGCCTAAAATATACTGAAGCGGCTCGCCGGATATACGTCTTTTTAAAAAGTCTGAAATTTTCTTTTCATGCGTTTTTGAGAGCTTCTTGTCATGCATCAAAACCAGATCTGTTGCAGACAATGAAAGCACGTGCCGAAAAATCGCATGTGCTTCAAAAACTGGGTTGTCATTACCCGATTCTCTTAATTTAGCAATAGAATTCTGTAGTAGTTCTTTAATTACCATTTATCTGATTCCTTATCCTCCGGAATTACTGCTTTCATAGCGTGAATAGCAACCTCAATCTGTGAATCATCAGGCTCGCAGGTTGTAAGTCTTTGCAGCCAAAGTCCCGGCTTCGTTAGCGTTCGTACACAACCATTTGAACGTCCTGCAAGCTTAATAACCTCGTAAGAAAGACCTGCAACAACAGGTAGAAGAAGTATTCTTGTTCCCATTCTTAAAAGAAGGCGAATAATTGCGCTGTATTCATTAAAACCGGGAAGAAGTGCGTAAATAATAATACTTACAATCATCACTATAAGAAGAAAGCTTGTTCCGCATCTTGGGTGAAAGCGTGAATGCTTTTTCACATTTTCAACGGTAAGCTCTTCGCCGGCT
Source organism: Clostridia bacterium (assembly GCA_045658645.1). GTDB lineage: Bacteria > Bacillota > Clostridia > UBA1381 > UBA1381 > UBA1738. The sequence goes on from JAZOVJ010000065.1 coordinate 8,060, forward strand.
TCGTAACAGGCGATTGTTTTGTGCTCTGCACCGTGGTATTCAAACACACGGCGTATTTCTTTCATACGTGAAATTAAATACATATAAGAAAGGAAAATAAGCATTTTTACGACGCCCTCAACTGTACTTAAGAAACTGCCAGTTGATGCAAATTCATCAAATCCAAGCCATTTTAAAATGTCCTGGATACCTTGCGCGATAGCAGTTGGAAGAAGTATAAAGAGTGCAACGCTTAAAACGAGTGAAAGTGCGATAGAAACATAAATAACAATATCTTTTATTTTGTCACCAAATTTTTCTTCAAGCCACTTATCAAATTTGCTTTCGGATTGTTCCTCATCTTCCAAATCAATAAATTCTGCTGAAAACATTATAGCTTTCATTCCGAGAACAAGACTTGAAATGAAATTAACACAGCCACGGACTATCGGAAGAGAAAGGAACCTGTTTTTCTTTTTTGTTCCGTTTTCGTCTACTTTACATTCAATTTCGCCGTCAGGTTTTCTTACTGCCATCGCAGTCTTAAAAGGACCACGCATCATAATGCCCTCAATTATAGCCTGACCGCCGATTGAAGTTATATGTTTTTCAGTTTTCAACTGTAATCACCTCTTTTCTACATTATACTTCATTTTGTTTTTTAATGCAATAGAAAATTTAATATATTTGTCGAACTTATGCCAAAAATCAACAACGTCATGTGACAGGAAATACGTCATATCTTTGCTATAATATTCTCATAATACATACAAAGGAGAGAGATACTGTGACAGTATATGCAGACGTTTCTTTTTTTATAAATTTTGCGTTTGATGCGGAAATTTTATTTCTTCTATGTAAAGTTTATTCAAAAAAAGTCCCGGTATTAAGATTGCTTTTTGCCTCCGCTTCAGGAGGACTTTTAGGCGTATTTGCCTTTATCCCATATCTTGAAATTATGGCAAGGTCTCCCGCAAGATTTTTTGTCCCGATTTTTATGATTTATTTAGTATTTATGCCTCTTGGCATAAAAGCGTTTTTTAGTCGGTATATATCGTATCTTGCAATTTCTTTTATTATGTCAGGAATAATAAATTTTCTTGGTTTAAGTGCATTTTCAGGACTTTTAGTGCCGATTCCTGTTTATTTTTTGATATGTGTGTTAAGGAAAAACATAAATAAGAAAATGGGAGAGGTAACTTTAGAATATAAAGAAAAAAGAATAACCGCTGACGGATTTTACGATACGGGAAATATGCTTTTGTCAGGAGGAATACCGGTAATACTTGGCAGTGAGAAGATTTTTAAAGAGCTTTTGGGATGTGAAATTTCAAGAGAAAACATTATGAGCTTAAGCAAAAGGTTCGAGATGCGGATAATACCATTTATGTCGCTGGGAAAAGCAGGAACTGTATTGGGCGTAAAGCTTGACAGAATTTGGGTAGACGGAAAAGTGTACGATGAAGTTGTTATGGCGTATGCAGGTAACAGATTTTCTGATGATATAATTTTGAACTCGATTATGATGTAGAAAGGATTTTAATTATGCTTACTTTGATAGAGGGAATAAAAGGTAAGATAGCAAAACTGTGCTTAGGAGAAGAAATACTCTACATAGGCGGTCAGGATGTGTTGCCATCACCGCTTACTAAAGATGAAGAGGAAGAACTATTAGAGCATATCTGTGAAGAAAATGCAAAATCAAGACTTATTGAACATAATTTGCGACTTGTAGTTTACATAGCCCGCAAATTTGAAAATACAGGAATAAACGTAGAAGACCTGATTTCCATTGGAACAATAGGACTTATTAAGGCAATCAATACATTTAAACCCGATAAGAATATAAAGCTTGCAACTTATGCTTCAAGGTGTATTGAGAATGAAATTCTGATGTATTTAAGAAAAAATCAAAACTCAAAAACAGAAATTTCAATAGACGAACCCTTGAACGTTGACTGGGACGGAAACGAGCTCCTTTTATCAGATGTGTTGGGTACTGATAATGATATTACATACCAGAGTATAGAAAGAGAGGTGGATATTAAACTCTTATCAATAGCTATGGAAAAGCTTTCAAAAAGAGAACAGGACATAATGCGAATGAGGTTTGGACTTTCGGGGAATAAGGAAAAAACACAGAAGGAAGTTGCAGATTTTATGGGCATTTCCCAGTCGTATATATCTCGGTTGGAAAAAAGAATAATAAAAAGGCTAAAAAAGGAGATATTAAGAATGAACTAAAAAGAGAGGATTGATATTTCTGGACAAGAAAGAATACAAGAAACTGGTAGATAAAAAAACACCGTCCTCAAAGGTGGTAAAAAACTCCGTAAAAGCATTTTTATTTGGTGGAGCTATTTGTGCAATAGGTCAGTTTTTCCGTAACTTTTACGGGCAATTTGATTTGGGAAAAGAGCTTACGGGGAGTGCTGTTTCAATAACTATGATATTTATAGGAGTGCTTTTAACGGGGCTTAACATTTACCCGAAACTTGCAAAGCATGCAGGAGCGGGAACGATAGTCCCGATAACAGGGTTTGCAAATTCCGTTGCATCTCCTGCAATTGAAGCAAAAACCGAGGGTATGGTTATGGGTGTTGGTGCTAAAATATTTACCATCGCAGGACCTGTTATTGTGTATGGTGTTTTAACTTCGGTAATTGCAGGTGTATGGTACTTTATACAATCACTTCTGTGATAAAAAATAAGAAAGAGGCAGAATAAACCCTGAAAGTGCAGGACAATTTATATCACCTGCAACGGGTTTTGATTTTACGGTGATTACATTGGCAAAAACTGTACCTGTTGTAGCTTCTGGGAAGTTTAAAACTTCATAGGTGTAGCGTGTTGCTTTTTTGCCTTTATATTGTGAAAGACTTAATCCGCTTTCTATCTGAAGAACATTATAGTTTTTATAAAACTCGTCAAAACTCAACGGGATTTCAATTTCCTCTATAAGATAGGGTTTTTCTTTTACTTCAATACCATATCGGGATAAAAAACGCCTGTTTAATGTGTTTTCATCGCAAAAACAAAAAAGAAAACCAAGCGTAAGAACCAAAATAATTAATATGGTTAATAAATACATTTTTTTCATTAAATACCTCTTTTAATAATAAAGTTGAATTGCAATAATATAATATGTAGATAAGGGGCATAATAATGAATGTAAAATATAAAAGTTTTGCGAATAATTGAAAGGAAGGATATTGTTATGATGAGTACAATTGATAATATTGCACTGACTTTGGTGATTATAGGAGCGATAAACTGGGGAAGTATAGGAGTTTTCAAATTTGATATTGTGGGCGCACTTTTTGGCGGTCAGGGCTCTGTACTTTCAAGAATCATTTTCACCTTGGTAGGTCTTTGCGGACTTTGGTGCATAGGTCTTTTGTTTAAGGACAAAACACCAAAAGACAGAATGTAAAATTTACACAACAAAAAATCATCGCATTTTGCGATGATTTTTTAATACTTGTTATTATGTTCTTTAAAAGCACGGTCCATATTTCGTTTGGCGTCACGGGCTTGAAGGTCACTTCGTTTGTCATACAACTTTTTACCTTTGCATATGCCCAGTGCGACCTTAACTTTAGAACCTTTAAGGTAAATAGAAAGCGGAATCAGCGCAAGACCGTCCTGCTGGACCAGACCTATAAGTTTTCGTATTTCACTTTTGTGCAAAAGAAGTTTTTTCGGTCGGAGCGGGTCACGGTTAAAGATATTTCCCTGCTCGTAAGGGCTTATGTTCATCCCCTTAACAAATACCTCTCCATTTTCAATAGAGGCGTAGGCGTCAACGATATTGGCTTTACTGAGTCGTATAGATTTAACCTCTGTGCCGAAAAGCTCAATACCACACTCTATTGTTTCATTAATAAAATAATTATGTCTTGCCTTTTTGTTTTGAGCAAGAGTTTTTGTGTTTTCCATTTAACTTCTCCTACAAAATGTATTCTCGTAATATTATATCCTCTTTTTTTGAAATTTGCAATTATTTTGTGATATAAAAGCTATTTTTTTTAAATAATTTTTTTGAGCGAAAAATATACCCATATTTTACAATAAAAAACTTGATTTATATGATAATATGTATTATAATATTATATAATAATCGACATTAAGCAGGAGGCACAAAGATTTGAACAAGATTAGTTTTAACTACAAGAAAGCTTTAGATTTTTTAGGAGAGCATGAAATTGCATCTTTAAAGGAATATGTAGCATGCGCACACGATATGCTTCACAATAAGACCGGTGCAGGAAATGACTTCTTGGGTTGGGTAGACCTTCCAACAAATTACGATAAAGAAGAATTCTGCCGAATTAAAAAGGCTGCAGAAAAAATACGCAGCGATTCAGATGTGTTGGTGGTAATCGGCATAGGAGGTTCTTACCTTGGTGCAAGAGCAGCCATTGAGATGCTTAGCCATTCATTCTACAATGTAATTGACAAGGAAAAGAGAAACGGCCCTGTTATCCTTTATGCAGGTAACAGTATCAGTTCAACATATATGCAGGATTTAATTGAAGCTGTTGACGGAAAAGACTTCTCAGTTAACATTATTTCAAAATCAGGAACAACAACCGAGCCTGCTATAGCATTCAGAATTTTCAGAGAGCTTCTTGAGAAGAAGTACGGAAAAGAAGAAGCTAAAAAGAGAATTTACGCAACGACTGATGCTAAACGTGGAGCTTTAAAGAGTCTTGCTGATAAGGAAGGCTACGAAAGCTTTGTAATAAGCGATGATGTTGGAGGTCGTTATTCTGTACTAACAGCAGTAGGACTTTTACCTATCGCTACAGCGGGCATTGATATAGATGAAATTATGCGCGGTGCAAAAGCTGCACAGGAGTTATACAATAACCCTGACCTTATGACAAATGAATGTTATCAGTATGCGGCTTGCCGTAATGCACTCTTAAACAAGGGCAAGACCGTTGAAATGATGATAAACTTTGAACCAAGCCTTCACTATTTTGCGGAATGGTGGAAACAGCTATTCGGTGAAAGCGAAGGTAAGGATGGAAAAGGTATTTTCCCTGCGGCTGCAGATTTTTCAACAGATTTGCATTCAATGGGTCAATATATACAGGAGGGACAAAGAATTCTGTTTGAAACTGCAGTATTGGTCGATGAACCGACTAAGGATGTTATTATCAAAGAAGATGCAGAAAACATTGACGGACTTAACTTCCTGACAGGCAAGACAATGGACTTTGTAAACAAAAAGGCAACTGATGGTGTTTGTCTTGCACATACCGATGGTGGTGTACCAAATCTTTCAGTAAGCGTTCCAAAGCTTACAGAATACTATTTCGGTATGTTGGTATATTTTTTTGAAAAGGCTTGCGGTATATCCGGATACCTTTTGGGTGTGAACCCGTTTAACCAGCCTGGAGTTGAAGCATACAAGAAAAATATGTTTGCACTTTTGGGAAAACCTGGTTACGAGGAGGAAAAGGCTGTTTTGGAAAAACGTCTTAGTCTCTAAAAAACAATAAAACAAAAGGAGGAAGTCGATATGGTAGAACTTCTAATCGGAACTAAAGGAACTGGTAAAACAAAGGTGTTGCTTGATAACGTTAACGCAGCAGTATCAACTGCTGAAGGTAATGTTGTATTTATCAGCAACAATACTTCACAGAATATGTATAATATAACTTCAAAGGTTAGAATGGCAGACACATCTGATTTCGAAATCGGTTCTTGGGATGCATTCTTTGGATTTATTTGCGGAATTATCAGCGGTAATTTCGATATAACAAACATTTTCGTTGACGGAACTCTTAAAATAGTTAAGGACCTTGACGGATTTGAAAGCTTCCTTGCAAAGCTTGATGATGCAAGTAAGAAATTTGATATTAATTTTGAACTTTCTGTTTCTGTTGATGCAGATTCTGCACCGGAATACATCAAAAAGTACGCAAAATAGTATTTGGGCGAAAGGAACACACGCAAAATGCAGTATAAAAGTACACGAAACAGCAGTATATCTATAACATCTGCTGAAGCTATAAAACAAGGTCTTTCAGTTGAAGGTGGTCTTTTTGTACCTGAAAAAATCCCTTGCATGACAATGTCTGAAATTGAGTCCCTTGTTGATAAGAACTATAGACAGAGAGCAAAGGTTATCCTGTCAAAATTTTTAACCGATTTTACAGAGGATGAACTTGATAACTGTATAAATAAGGCATACACAAGAGAAAAGTTTGGCAGTGACAATATTGCACCTGTTTATAAGCTAAATGATGATGAATATATTCTTGAACTATGGCACGGACCTACTTGTGCATTTAAGGATATGGCACTCCAGATTTTGCCTCATCTTTTAACAACATCAATGAAAAAGACAGGGGAAGCTGACGAAGTAGTTATCCTTGTAGCAACTTCGGGTGATACAGGTAAGGCAGCCCTTGAGGGATTTCGTGATGTAAACGGAACAAGAATTATCGTATTCTATCCTGATAACGGCGTTTCGGAAATTCAAAAGCTTCAAATGGTTACTCAAGAGGGTAATAATGTTGGTGTAGCTGCGGTTTCCGGGAATTTTGACGATGCCCAAAGTGGTGTTAAGAAGATATTCACAGACGAAAGCTATAAAGATGTACTTTTACATAATAACTTTAAACTTTCAAGTGCAAACTCTATAAACTGGGGAAGACTTGTACCACAGATAGTGTACTATTTCTCTGCTTATGCTGACCTTTTAAAGGCAGAAGAAATTAAGTTGGGTGATAAGATAAACATTGTTGTACCAACGGGTAATTTTGGAAACATTTTGGCATCATATTATGCATATAAAATGGGACTCCCTGTAAACAAATTTATATGTGCATCCAACAAAAACAATGTATTAACCGATTTTATAAAAACAGGTGTATACAATAAAAACAGAGAATTCCACACAACTATTTCTCCGTCTATGGATATCTTGATTTCAAGTAACCTTGAGAGATTTTTATTCGACTTATCAGGTGGAGATGACAGCGTTATTGCCGATTGGATGGCAAAACTTGCAACAGACGGCAAGTACGAAGTTTCTCCTGATGTTAAAAAGCAGATTACAGACATTTTTGCAGGCGGTTGTGCTGATGACGATGAAACAATGCAGGCAATTAAAAAGTGCAAGGATGAGTTTGGCTATGTTATGGACACTCATACTGCCGTTGCAAAATATGTTTATGACAAATATGCAGAGGAAACAGGGGATAAAACAAAAACGGTTATTGCATCTACTGCAAGCCCGTTCAAGTTTAATCAGAGTGTCTTAATAGCATTGTCAGGACACAGCTCTGTTGCAGGATTAGACGAATTTGCACTTTTGAATAAACTTGCTGAAATTAGCGGAATGGATATTCCTGAATCTCTTGCAGTTCTTAAGAACAAGCCACAGCTGTTTAACACGGTATGTGAAAAAGAGCAGATGATTCAAATGGTAAGCGACTTTTTGCAAATAGGTTAAATTAAAAGGAACTGTTTAACAGTTCCTTTTTTTATTAAAAAATCTTAAGAAAATTATTATGTTTAGTTCGGATGCAAGGAAAAAGATAATTGTGGAAAAATATATCCATAGCACAAGGAGAAAAATGGCGGTAAGACTTCCGTAAACATAAGAATAATTCGAGAAGTGTTCGATATAAAAAGAAAAAATCCGTATAAAAACTATCCAGGAAAATGCAGCAGCAATGCCACCGGGAAGATTTGATATAAGCGGTATTTTTCTGTCCGAAAATAAGAAATAAACAAGTGTAAAAATGATTATTAAAACAAAAAAACCAATCATAAATATGATAAACTCCGATGAAATAATCACGGAGAAAACCGCCAAAATCAACAGAAGAACAATAACTGAAATAACAAAAAACATTAAGGCTATACTTATAAAAAAATCGCGTATGAAAGTGGGATTTTCAAGCTTGTATATAAACCTTAATCCACGCCTTAATGCAGAAATTCCGCGTGATGCTGTCCAGAATAACGAAATTACCGAAAATGAAAGAAATCTTTCAGAATTTTTGAAAAAAATCTCTTCTAATATTTTTTTGGCAGCGTCTAAAGATGCTTCTGGAAAAAAAGAGAGAAAAACATTTATTATTTCGTATTCGGATACTGATGCAAACAGTTTTATAAGCGAAATAAACAGTGTTATAAAGGGGATTGCAGAGATTAGAATATAAAAGGATGCGTGCGAGGAATAAACAAATATTTTATCCTGTTTTATTTTATTAAAAATACTTAGTATCAGCTTATAAATTTTCATAATTTCTCCATAAAAAGTAGTCGGTAATTTAATTTTTACAAAAAGTGCAAAAATATTCAGAAAAACACAGTAAAAATCATAAAAAAACCCTCTAAAACACTTGTACTTTTCTGGTTTTTGTAGTATAATAAAATAGTATATTTATGGATAGTGGTGATATATTTGATTAACTTGGTTTTGGTAGAACCTGAAATACCGCAAAACACCGGAAATATAGCAAGGACATGCGCGGCAACAGGTTGCAAACTACATATTGTTAAACCTATGGGTTTTACGATTGATGATAAGAAACTTAAAAGAGCGGGTCTTGATTACTGGCATCTTTTAGGAATACAATACTATGAAAATCTTGACGATTTTTTTGAAAAGAACAAGGGTGGAAGATTTTTCTATTCTACAACCAAAGGAATAAATACATACTCAGATGTTTCTTACAAGGATGGGGATTTTATCCTGTTTGGTAAAGAAACAAAGGGACTTCCTGAAGAACTCTTAGTTGATAATAAAGAATACTGTATAAGAATTCCAATGATAGACGAAGCAAGAAGCTTAAATCTTTCAAATGCTGTAGCTATTGTTGCATATGAAGCACTTAGACAGACAGGCTTTGAACAACTTAAGCAGAAAGGACAACTGACTAAATTTGAATGGTAAGGAGAGCAATATGAAAAAAGTTAAAATTTTTGTTGATACTGCGGCTGATATGACAGAGGAACTAAGAAAGGAGTTTGATATTGACATCATTAATTTTCTTTCTGTATTTGGGGACAAGTCCTACGTTGCAGGTGAAGAGATTTCAAACGAGGAGTTTTATAAAAAACTTGAGGAAAGTGAAAAAATTCCTACAACATCACAGACACCTCCTGCAGTAATGTATGAAAAATTATCGACTGCCGCAAAGGAAGCGGACGCTGTTGTTTACCTGACTATTTCTTCAAAGGCAAGCGGACAGTATGGAAATGCTAAAATGAATGCAGAAATGATAATGGAGGAAAATCCTGACTTTGATATAAGAATTGTGGACAGTATGAACTTCTCTGTTTATATTGGAGAGGCTGCAATCAGACTCCGCACACTTTTGAATGACGGTATGGATATTGACGAAGCTATACCAAAGGCACTTCAGGTTAATGATGAATATGAAGCATACCTTTTGGTTGATACACTAAAATATCTTGAAAAAGGCGGAAGAATTACAAAGACTGCAGCTATTGTGGGAGGACTTTTGGATATAAAACCTGTTCTTTCGGTAAGAAATGGTCTTATCGAGCCTGTAGATAAGCTACGTGGTAAAAAGAAACTTCATCAAAAACTTGTTGAGCTTATGCGTGAAAACCCTGACTTTGACGAAGATGCAAAAGAATTTTTTGTTATCGACTCTGACAAAGAAAACGGAGATAAGCTTGCAGAGGTTCTTTGTGAGGAATTTGATATAGAAAATGTTAAACGCAGATACTCCTTTGGACCTATTGTTGGAACGCATACGGGAAGCGGTGCATTTGCGGTAGTGTTCAGAAAAAAGAGGTAAGTTATGAAATATATTGTGATTTTGGGAGACGGAATGGCAGACTATGCCATCGATGAATTTGGAGGCAAAACCGTACTTGATGTTGCAAATAAGCCGAATATTGATTTTATGTCACAAAACGGCGAGCTTGGAACAGTTAAAACAGTTTTGGACGGAATGAAGCCCGGAAGTGACGTTGCTAACCTGTCTGTTATGGGATATGATACAACAAAATGCTATTCGGGTCGTTCGCCGCTTGAGGCTGCAAGCATCGGTGTTGTTTTAAAGGATACAGACGTAACCTTCAGAACAAATCTTGTTACATTGTCAGATGAAGAAAATTATGAAGATAAAACAATGCTTGATTACTCTGCAGGTGAAATTTCAACAGAAGAGGCAAAAGAACTTATAGCGGCGGTTGAAAAAGAGCTTCATACAGAGTATGCACACTTTTTCGCAGGAGTTAGCTACAGACATCTGCTTGTGTGGGCAAACGGCAGCACAAATGTCAACCTAACACCGCCACACGATATTTCGGATAAGAAGATTACCGAGTATCTTCCAAAGGGCGACAATGGTGAAGAACTACTTAGTCTGATGAAAAAATCAGAAGAAATTTTAAAGAATCACCCTGTAAACAAAAAAAGAATTGAAGCAGGCAAGAATCCTGCAACTTCAATCTGGGTATGGGGCGAAGGCTCAAAGCCACAGCTTGAGAATTTCTATGATAAATATAAACTGAAGGCAAGTGTAATTTCTGCCGTTGACCTTATAAAGGGTATTGCTAAATGCGCTGATATGAAATCGATTGACGTAGAAGGTGCTACAGGTAATTGGGATACTAACTTTGACGGAAAAGCTCAAGCAGCACTTGATACTCTTTTAAAGGACGGAGCAGACTTTGTATATATCCATATGGAAGCACCGGACGAATGCGGTCATCAGGGAAATGCAGAAAAGAAAAAACTTTCAGTTGAGCTTATTGATGAAAAGGTAGTAGGATTTTTAAAGGCAAAGCTTGAAGAAACAGGTGTTGATTATAAAATGCTTATTCTTCCTGACCATCCTACACCAATCAAATTGAAAACACACGTAAGCGACCCTGTTCCTTATATAATTTATGACTCTCGAAAAGGTGAGGGCTCAGGACTTACATACAACGAGGAAAATGCCAAGAATACAGGCATTTATATAGATAAAGGTCATAACTTAATGAAACATTTCATTGAAGAATGAGGGATAGTCAGTGAGTAGTAAAAAGATAAAATCCAAAGCAGTAGCACGGTTTTTGATGATACTGATTTTAATATTGGTGATTTTGGTATCGCTACCGAAGTTAGCCGGCGCAGTAGGATATGCAGTATGGCTGTTTGCACCGTTTATTATTGCATATATTGTATCTTTAATCGTAAACCCGATGGTGCATGGGATTGAAAAACGCTTTCATTTACCAAGAGGTGTATGTGCAATACTTGTTATTGTACTAACTGTCGGCGTTCTGGGCGGTATTTTTGCCGGTGTTATCTGGAAGATTATTGATGAAATCCGTAATGTGTATGAAGATTTACCAATGATTTACGAGAATATTCGTATTGTGTGGTTTAAAATATCTGATTTCTTTTCAGACTTTGCGGCTATGCTTCCGGATAATTTGCAAAAGGTATTTGACGATGCTTCAAATCAGGTTCTTGGATGGTTTGCAGATGTTGCTACAAATACTCATATTGTACGCTCTGCAGGAAATATCGCAAAGAAACTTCCAAGCATTTTTATAGTAGCTATAGTGTTCATACTGGCACTTTACTTTATGATTACTGATGCAAAAAAAATATCTGTGGCTATAAAGAAACCATTTTCTGAAGAATTTATTCAGAAAATGCACGATTTCAAAACCCAAATAAAAAAATATGTGGGTGGATATGTAAAAGCACAGTTGACCATTATGTGCATATCCTTTACGATAATTTTGATAGGTCTTTCAATACTTAAAATTGATTATTCTCTTATTATAGCACTTGCTGTTGCAGTTTTGGATGCGCTTCCGTTTTTCGGCAGCGGAGCGGTTTTATGGCCCTGGTCAATCATTGCATTTATAATGGGCGACATATTGTTGGGTATAGGACTTATAATAATATACCTTGCTGTAATCTTGACGCGCCAGTTTGTAGAACCCAAAATAGTTAGCCAGAATATAGGAATTCACCCTATTACAACACTTATGGCTATGTATGTGGGATTCAGAATATTTTCTATTGGCGGTATGATTTTAGGCCCGCTTGTAATGGTAATGGTTGTGAGTTTGTATCGTACAGGAATTTTTGATGGAGTGGTTACTTCGGCTAAAAATCTTTTTAAAAGACTTGGCCGTGAAATAAAAAGTTTAACAAATTCTTTAAATGATGAGGAGAATAAAGATGGGGAATAAATTTTATATTACCACAGCGATTGCATATACATCACGCAAACCGCACATTGGTAATACTTACGAAATAATCTTGACAGATGCTATTGCAAGATTCAGAAGATTTTTAGGAGACGATGTGTTCTTTTTAACAGGAACAGACGAACATGGTCAGAAAATACAGGAAATTGCAGAAAAAGAGGGCGTAGCACCAAAGGCATATGTTGATGTAATTGCTGAACAGATTAAGGATATAGCTGATATGCTTAATGTAAGCTATGACCATTTCATAAGAACAACAGATGAATATCACGTTGAAGCGGTTAAAAAGATATTTAAAAAGCTTTACGACCAGGGTGATATTTATAAGTCAGAATATGAAGGTCTCTACTGTACGCCTTGTGAGTCCTTCTGGACAGAAACTCAGCTTGTAGACGGAAAATGTCCTGACTGTGGCAGAGAAGTTAAAAAGACAAAGGAAGAAGCATACTTCTTCAAGATGAGCAAATATCAGGATAAGCTGATGAAATATATTGAAGAAAACCCTGAATTTATTCAACCGGAAGCACGTAAAAAGGAAATGGTTAATAACTTCCTTAAGCCGGGTCTTCAGGATTTGTGTGTATCACGTACAAGCTTTACCTGGGGCGTTCCTGTGGAATTTGACCCGAAACACGTTGTATATGTGTGGATTGATGCTCTTTCAAACTATATTACAGCACTTGGTTATTCACCTGACAATAAGGGAGAACTTTACAATAAGTACTGGCCTGCGGATGTGCACATTATCGGTAAGGACATTTTAAGATTCCATACAATTTACTGGCCAATAATGCTTATGGCATTAGGTGAACCGTTGCCAAAGCAGGTGTTTGGTCATCCTTGGATGCTGTTTGGTGAAGAAAAGATGTCAAAATCACGCGGAAATGTTATTTATGCCGAGGACTTGGTAAGACATTTTGGAGTGGATGCGGTAAGATATTACTCACTTCACGAAATGCCGTATGCACAGGATGGTAACATAACTTATGATACATTCATAGCAAGATATAATTCAGACCTTGCAAATACATTAGGAAATCTTGTTAACAGAACTGTTGCAATGATAAACAAGTATTTCGGCGGAGTTATAGGTGATGCAAATGTTGCGGGCGAATTTGATGAAGAACTTAAGAATGTTTGCATTTCTGCAGGTGAAAATGTGGTTAGGAAAATGGAAACATGGCATATTGCAGACAGTCTTGATGAAATCTGGAAGATTGTAGATCGTGCTAATAAGTACATTGACGAAACAACACCTTGGATTCTTGCAAAATCTGATGAAACAAAGCCACGTCTTAACACGGTTTTATATAATCTTGCTGAAACTATTCGTATAATTGCGGCGCTTCTTCAGTCATTTATGCCGGAAACCGCAGAAAAGATTGCAAAGCAGATTGGTGCAACAGAGCTTTCTTATGAAAGCACGAAAACTTTTGGTGTTCTGAAATCAGGAACTAAAGTTGAGGAGGCACAGGTTCTGTTTGCAAGAATTGACGCTGAAAAGAAAATGGAAGAAATTGCAGCAGAAAACGAAGAAGATAAGATTGAACTTGCTCCTTTTAAAGAATATTGCGATTTTGATGATTTTGAAAAACTTGACTTAAGAGTAGGTAAAGTAATCGAATGTGAAAGGGTTGAAAAATCAGAAAAGCTTTTGAGATTTACTCTTGAGGTGGGCAGCGAAAAAAGACAAATCTTATCAGGAATTGCAAAATTCCATAAACCTGAAGAACTTATTGGAAAGAACGTAATCTTTGTGGCAAACTTTAAGCCGAGAAAGATGATGGGTATGGAATCGCAGGGAATGATTTTATCCGCAGAATTCGGTGACGGACTTACTGCATTAACAACAATAAATGATATACAAAGCGGTGCTGAAATCGTTTGATAAATGGAAAGGAAACTACTAAAATGAGAATGAAAAATTTGTTGGTACCAACACTTCGTGAGGTGCCTGCAGAAGCGGAAATTACAAGTCATAAGCTAATGCTTCGTGCAGCTTATATAAGAAAGCTTGCGGCAGGAATTTATTCATATCTGCCACTTGGTCTTAAGACACTTAAGAAGGTAGAACAAATTGTTCGTGAAGAAATGAACAACGCAGGCGCACAGGAGCTTTTGATGGCAGCACTTTTGCCGGCAGAAGCTTATCAGGCATCAGGCAGATGGGAAGTTTTTGGACCATCAATGTTCAAATTAAAGGACAGAAACGACAGAGATTTCTGTCTTGGACCAACCCACGAAGAATTATTTACTCAAACTGTAATTGATGAGGTTCGTTCATACAAAGAATATCCAATGACACTTTATCAGATTCAGACAAAATACCGTGACGAAGGAAGACCACGATTTGGCCTTATGCGTGGACGTGAGTTTATCATGAAAGACGCATACAGCTTCGACCTTGATGAAGCAGGACTTGATATTTCATATAAGAAAATGTATGATGCATACTGCAGAATTTTTGACAGACTCGGTCTTGACTACACAATAGTTGATGCCGATTCAGGTGCAATGGGTGGTAGCGGAAGTCAGGAATTTATGGTCAAATCTCCTGTTGGCGAAGACGGAATTGCTTATTGTGACGCTTGCGGATATGCGGCAAACTATGAAAAGGCAGTATGTATTCCTGTTGATAAAGAGTATCCGGAAGGTGAACTTGAGATTACAAAGATTGAAACTCCGGATGTCCACACAATTGATGAACTTGTAGCATTTTTGGGTTGTGATGCACACCTTTTTGCTAAAACAATCATTTACAAGGCTGACGACAAGTACATAGCAGCAATGGTAAGAGGCGACAGAGAGATTAATGAGGTTAAGCTAAAGAACCTTGTAGGCGCCATCGATGACTTAGAACTTGCAGCTCCGGCTATTGTACGTGATATTACAAATGCACAGGTTGGATTTGCAGGACCTTGCGGACTTTCTATTCCTGTATATGTTGACCTTGAAGTTGCAAATATGAAAAACTTTGTAGTAGGTGCAAACGAAACAAACTATCACCTTACAAATGTAAATATTAACCGTGACTTTAAGGCGACAGAAATTGCTGATATCAGAGTTATAGAAGATGGTGATGTTTGCCCTAAATGCGGAAAGCCTATTAAAACAGCACAGGGAATTGAAGTAGGACATATATTTAAGCTTGGTACAAAATATTCCGAT
This sequence comes from Clostridia bacterium, assembly GCA_045658645.1. Classification (GTDB taxonomy): domain Bacteria; phylum Bacillota; class Clostridia; order UBA1381; family UBA1381; genus UBA1738. The sequence continues at coordinate 23,426 of JAZOVJ010000065.1, forward strand.
GCATTGGGTCTTGATTATCTTGATGAATCCGGAAAACCAAAAACAGTTGTTATGGGATGCTACGGTATCGGTGTAACAAGATGTCTTGCCGCTGCAATTGAGCAGGGAAATGATGAAAACGGAATAATCCTGCCTGTTTCAATTGCTCCTTTTGAAGCAATAGTAATACCTGTAAACGCAAAAGATGATGAACAGATGGCTATTGCAGAGGATATTTACAACGAACTAAAGGCTGCCGGTATTGATACACTGATAGATGACAGAGCGGAAAGAGCCGGTGTTAAATTTAAAGATGCAGACTTAATTGGTATTCCACTTCGCATTGTTGTTGGTAAAAAATGCGGAGAAGGAATCGTGGAATATAAGCTTCGTAAAGATGAAAGCGCAACAGAAATGACAATAAAAGAAGCGATGGAAGGTGCAATACGATATATCACAGAAAACAGATAATATTGTTTAGGGGGATATTATGAATTTTTTAAAGAATCATAAGAGAACAATACTTCTGAGTTTGGCGGATGCTACGGCAATAGTTTGTGCGTGCTTGTGTATGTATTTGGTATTAAATCTTAGTTACCAGTACAAAATAGTACCAGTAGTGCTCTTTGCAGGAAATATTGCATTTAACACTTTTCTTATAACCATGTGCAACCTTTTTGGTATGTGGGTATGCGGAGTTTATAAAAATATATGGAGATATGCATCCATAAAAGACTTTTCAAAATGCATATGCGGAATAGCTGTCGGTACTGTATCTATTTATCTGTTAAGAGTAATAGCGATAATAGCAGAAAATCCTTTTGTAAGCTCTGATATATTTGTGCTGACGAGTATGATGCTATCCACGCTTGCGGTTATTAGTCTGCGTGTTGGATATTTTTATATTTATAACAGCATTACAAAGTCACCAACTGAAAAAAAGAGCAGAACTTTGATAGTTGGTGGAGGTGCAGCTTGCCGAAGAATTATAAGTGAAATGAAAAATCCGGAAAGTAAGTATAGACCAATCGCTATTGTGGACGATGACCCTGAGAAGATAAACAGAAAGCTACACGGAATACCGGTTGTCGGTAAGGTAAGTGACATTCCTGAAATTGTTGAAAAGTATCATATAAAAACAATACTTGTTGCTATGCCTTCTGTAACAGGAGAAGAGAAAAAGCGAATTATGGGTGTTTGCTCTGAAACTATTTGCGAAGTTAAAACAATCCCACACCTGTATGAACTTATTATGAGCGCAGATATTTTGGGACAAGCTCAACCTATCAATGTTGAAGACCTTTTAGGTAGAGAGGTTATCAGATTTGATAATCAGGATGTTAAGGCGTTGTTGCGTGATAAGGTTTGTATGGTTACAGGCGGTGGAGGATCAATTGGTTCAGAACTTTGCCGACAGATTGCAAAATTCAACCCCAAAAAGCTTATAATTGTTGATATTTATGAAAATAACGCATACGATATTCAACAGGAACTTATTCCAAAGCACCCCGAACTTGATCTTGATGTAAGAATTGCATCTGTCAGGGATTATGATAAAATTAAAGCACTTTTTGAAATGTTTAAGCCTGAAATTGTTTATCATGCGGCGGCTCATAAACATGTACCTTTAATGGAAACAAGTCCTGAAGAGGCAATAAAAAATAATATAATTGGTACATATAATGTTGCAAGCATTGCAAATATGTATGGTGTTGATAAATTTGTTCTTGTTTCTACTGATAAGGCAGTAAACCCTACAAATGTTATGGGAGCAACAAAGCGCTGCTGCGAAATGATAGTTCAGTATTTTGCGCAAAAAAGCACATCTACTGAATTTGTGGCTGTAAGATTTGGAAACGTTTTGGGTTCAAACGGTTCTGTTATACCTTTATTTGAAAAACAGATTGCAGCAGGAGGACCTGTTACGGTTACACACCCTGATATAATCAGATACTTTATGACAATACCGGAAGCTGTTTCCCTGATACTTCAGGCCGGAACTATAGCTCAGGGTGGAGAAATATTTGTGCTTGATATGGGCGAGCCGGTTAAGATTCTAACTCTTGCAGAAAATCTGATAAAACTTCATGGAAAAATTCCATACGAAGATATTCCTATTAAGTTTTCAGGACTTCGACCGGGCGAAAAACTTTTTGAAGAGCTTTTAATGTCTGAAGAAGGTCTTCGTGAAACTGCCAATAAAAAGATTTTTATAGGTAAACAGATAGAAATAAACGAAGATGAGTTTGTTGCTTCGGTTGAACGTATTCGTGAAATTGCAAGCAGCAATAATTCCAGTGCAGTAGTTTCCGAACTTGAGAAAATTGTTCCTACATTTAATCATGTAATTATTAATAAGTAAAACGTAGGAGCATGCTTGAAAGGAATTTTCAAATGAAAGAATTACTAAATCTTTTTCTTGCTTTTGCTAAAATAGGAGCCGTCACCTTTGGTGGCGGCTATGCTATGTTACCTATACTGCAGCGTGACATTGTTGAAAAGCATAAGTGGGCAACAGAAGATGAATTATTGGATTATTTTGCAATAGGTCAGTGTACGCCCGGAGTTATAGCAGTAAATACTGCCACTTTTGTGGGATATAAAAAAAGAGGAATTCTGGGCGCTATTTTTGCCACATTAGGCGTTGTTTTTCCGTCTATTTTGATTATAACCATAATAACTGCTTTTGTTAAGAATTATGCAGAAATAGAAATGGTACGCTATGCTCTTAATGGTATCAGAGTCTGCGTATGTGTGTTAATTCTGAATTCTATACTAAAACTTTCTAAAAGCTCACTTATTGATAAATGGACTTATGTAATCTTTGCATCTGTGTTTGCACTTTCAATCTTTCTTGATGTATCCTCTGCGTTGCTTGTGTTACTTGCAGGTGTTGCTGGATTTTTAATTAAGAAATTTTGGAATAAAGAAAGGGAGGAGTAAGTATGTTACAGTTATTCTTTGCTTTCTTTAAAATAGGACTGTTTGCTGTAGGTGGCGGTCTTGCAACACTACCTTTTCTATATGAAATTGCAGAAAAGACCGATTGGATAAGTGTTGCAGATATTTCTAATATGGTTGCAGTTTCTGAATCTACTCCGGGGCCTTTAGGCGTCAATATGGCGACCTATGTTGGATTTTTGAAAGAAGGCATTTTGGGTGGTGCAGTATCAACATTAGGACTTATAGCACCGTCAATTATAATAAGTGTTATAATTGCAAAAATGCTGGTAAAATTCAAAAACAGCAAAACGGTTAAAGATGTTTTTTACGGGCTTCGTGCCGCATCCTGTGCACTGATTACAGTAGCAGGTGTAGGAGTTGCTGAAATTGCTTTCTTAAGTGAAAATCACTTTTTCTGGCAAGGTGGCATACTTGCAGTATTGCTATTTATTGGTACACGAAAACTAAAGTGGCATCCAATAGTATTTATTGCAATCTCTGCTTTGGTAGGCATAATTTTTAAATTTGAAATATGAAGGTGTGCTAAACAGCATACCTTTTTGGTTTAAAAATTAAAATTCTGTTAATATGTTAAAAAAAGCCTTTTAAAAATTAAATTTCTATGATATAATGAATACCGATGTAGTTTTCTTAAAAGGAAGGATAATTTAGATATGACTTTGTGTTCGAGATGTCACAAAAATCCGGCTGTGGTTTTTATAACTAAAATGGAGGGTGACAAAACGATAAATGAGGGACTATGCATAGTTTGCGCAAAAGAACTTGGCATAGCGCCTATAAACAATATGATTGAGCAGATGGGCATCTCCGATGAAGATATTGAAAATATGAACTCGGAAATGGCTAATTTTATGACTACTATGGAAGAAAATCCGGAAGCTCTGGAAGGGATGATGTCCGGAATGTTCGGAGCTGTAGAAGAGGGTGGAGCGCTAACTGCACCTTTCGATTTTCTGTCCGGTTTTTTGAAAGGAAAACCTTCAAACGAGGCAAAGGATACAGACACGGACAATAAAAAGGACAAAAAGAAAAAGCCTCTTGGCGGTAATAAAAAAAGTATGCTTGACACATACGGAACAAACCTTACCGAAAAAGCAAAGCAAGGTAAGGTGGATAGAGTTATAAACCGAAATACAGAGATTGAACGTGTGATACAGATTTTAAACAGGCGTTCTAAAAACAATCCTGTAATTTTAGGTGAGCCGGGTGTTGGAAAAACTGCAATCGCAGAGGGACTTGCATGCAGGATTGCCGAGGAAAATGTTCCGCCAAAACTATTTGAATACCAACTTTATCTTATTGATTTCACAGCTTTGGTTGCGGGAACTCAGTTCAGAGGGCAATTTGAGGCACGTCTTAAAAGTCTTTTGAAGGAAGCAGAAGAAGCCGGAAATGTAATACTTGTGATCGATGAAATTCACAACATTGTAGCAGCGGGTGATGCTGAAGGTGCTATGAGTGCTGCAAATATTTTAAAACCGGCACTGGCACGTGGAGAAATACAGATAATTGGTGCAACAACACTTTCTGAATACAGGAAGCACATAGAAAAGGATTCTGCGTTAGAACGCCGTTTTCAGCCTGTTTTGGTGGATGAGCCAAGTGTTGAAGAATCTGTTGAAATATTAAAGGGTATAAAAGACTATTACGAGAATTACCATAGCGTTAAAATCAGCGATAAGATTATTGAAGAGGCTTGTCGTATGAGCGAACGCTATATTACCGACAGGTTTTTGCCAGACAAGGCCATTGACGTTATTGACGAGGCAGGAAGCCACGTTAACCTAAAAAATATTGCGCTTTATGAAGCAAAAAAGATAGAAACACGCCTGTCTAATATAACAAATGAATCACAAGAAGCTGCTGAAAATCAGGATTTTGAGAAAATGGCAAAATTAAGACAGGAAGAACTTGAGCTAAAGAACCGTCTTGATGACCTGAACGAAAAAGCGGCAGATGCTGAAGTTACTTTAGACGATATTGCAGCTGTAATTGAGGGTTGGACAAAAATCCCTGTTCATAGGCTTACGGAAGACGAAGCAACACGTCTGTTATCTTTAGAAAACAGAATTCACGAAAGAGTTGTTGGACAGGAAGATGCAGTTTCTGCAGTTTCACGTGCAATAAGACGAGGAAGGGCAGATATCTCTGTAAGAAAACGTCCTGTCTCCTTTATATTTGCGGGTCCGACAGGTGTGGGAAAAACAGAGCTTGTAAAAACTATTGCGGAAGTTATGTTTAACTCGGAAGATGCGCTTATTCGTTTTGATATGTCTGAGTTTATGGAAAAACACTCGGTTTCAAAACTGATTGGTTCTCCTCCGGGATATGTCGGATATGACGAAGCAGGTCAGCTTACTGAAAAGGTAAGAAGAAAGCCGTATTCTGTAATACTTTTAGATGAAATTGAAAAAGCTCACCCTGATGTATTTAATTTATTCCTGCAAATTTTGGATGACGGAAGAGTGGCAGACAGTCACGGAAAGATTGTTAATTTCGAAAACACAATTATAATTATGACAACCAATGCAGGCTCAGAATTTAATAATACATCTATGGGATTTAATTCAGATAACGAAGTAACTCTAAAGGGTAATGTTGAAAAGAGCTTAAAACAACAATTCAGACCTGAATTTTTAAACAGAATTGATGAAATTGTCACATTTAAGCCGCTTACCAGGGATGAACTACGCAACATTCTTGATTTATTGCTTCGTGATATTATTAAGAAAATGAACGAGCGTGGTGCAAAAATTGAAATTACAGATAGTGCAAAAGAGCTTATCCTTGAAAATGGATATGACGTGAAATACGGAGCAAGACCGTTGAAGCGTTCAATACAGAAATTATTGGAGGATAAGTTGGCAGAATTTTCATTGAGAGAGAAAATTGATGATAAAACAACTATTATCTGTGACAGAAAAGATGATAAGATAGAAATTACAATAATCCATAGCTAAAAAAGTACCTTGAATTTCAAGGTACTTTTTTTATTATCAAAATTTCTTTAATTTTCATACTATAAAATATAAATTAATCGAAAAAATAATTGTAGAAAGGAGGAAAAGCTATGAAAAAAGAAAAATTTAATTTAGAACTTTTAGATGAGCATATGAAAGTGGCATCATCAACAGAATGTACAGGACTAATACAAATTCCTCCCAAAAATGAGGAAGAATCGGAAGCATATAGTGATATTTATGTAATACCTGAGCAGGTGAATGATTATAAAAAAATAAACAGAGCAAAGGGTAGGGAAATTAAATCTGCACCGGGCATAAAATAAAGAGCCTTACAAGGCTCTTTATTTTATTTATTTAATAAATCTCTTATTTCTGTAAGAAGTAAAACTTCTTCTGACGGTTTTGGTTCTTCAGGTGCAGGCTCCTGAACATCTTCTGTCTTTGAAAACTTATCCTTAAGAGTATTCATAATCTTTACTACGCAGAATACTGAAAAAGCAATTAGGAAAAAGTCGATTATAGCCTGTAAAAACTGACCATAAGTAATTGAAAGTTCTTCATTAACTACATAAGCCAACTCTGCAACATTTATTTTGCCTGTCAAAATACTGATTGTAGGAGTAATGATGTTTGTAACAAGTGAATTTACTATTTTTGTAAAAGCAGTACCCATTACAACACCGACAGCCATATCGATTACATTGCCTCTGGCAATAAACTTTTTAAATTCATCAAAAATTTTCATAAGTAAAACTTCCTTTCAAGAATTAGAATGCAAGCTGTTCGTCAAGGAATGCTTCCAAATCGGAAATCTTAATTCTCTGCTGTTCCATAGAATCTCTGAAACGTACAGTTACAGACTCGTCAGTTTCTGAATCAAAATCGTATGTGATACAGAATGGAGTACCGATTTCGTCCTGTCTTCTGTAACGCTTACCGATTGAGCCTGCATCATCATATTCCATATTGTATTTCTTTGAAAGTTCCTGGAACACCTTTTCAGCACCTTCATTAAGTTTCTTTGAAAGCGGAAGAACTGCTGCCTTTACCGGTGCAAGAGCAGGGTGGAAACGAAGAACAACACGTGTATCGCCGCCTTCAAGTTCTTCTTCATCATATGCTTCAACCAGGAATGCAAGAGTAACACGGTCAGCTCCAAGTGATGGTTCGATACAGTATGGAACGTATCTTTCGTTTGTAATCTGGTCAATGTATTCCATGCTTTCGCCTGAGTGGTTCTGGTGCTGCATCAGGTCATAATCTGTTCTGTCAGCAACGCCCCAAAGCTCACCCCAACCGAATGGGAATACGAATTCGATGTCTGATGTACCTTTTGAATAGAAAGCAAGCTCTTCAGGTGAGTGGTCACGCCAACGAAGATTTTCTTCTCTCATACCAAGAGATAATAACCAGTTCATGCAGAAGTCTTTCCAGTAGTAGAACCATTCCATATCTTCACCAGGCTTGCAGAAGAACTCAAGTTCCATCTGTTCAAATTCACGTGTTCTGAAAGTGAAGTTACCCGGTGTGATTTCGTTACGGAATGATTTACCAATCTGACCGATACCGAAAGGTACTTTCTTTCTTGATGTTCTTTGTACGCTCTTGAAGTTTACAAAGATGCCCTGTGCAGTTTCAGGACGAAGATAAACTGTAGCAGAATTATCTTCTGTAACGCCCTGGAATGTTTTAAACATAAGGTTGAATTGTCTGATATCAGTAAAGTTCTGCTTTCCGCATTCAGGACAAACGATGTTGTTGTCAGCTATGTACTGAAGCATCTTTTCGTTGCTCCAACCGTCAACTGTAACATCTTCGCCTTTTTCGTGAGCAAAATCTTCAATAAGCTTGTCAGCTCTGTGTCTTGCGTGACATTCCTTACAGTCCATTAAAGGATCGGAAAATCCACCAAGGTGACCTGATGCTACCCAAGTTTCAGGATTCATCAAGATTGCACAGTCAACACCTACATTGTATGGTGATTCCTGAATAAACTTTTTCCACCAAGCCTTTTTCACGTTATTTTTAAATTCAACACCTAAAGGACCGTAATCCCAAGTATTTGCAAGTCCGCCGTATATTTCGCTACCAGGGTAAATGAAACCTCTGCCTTTACACAAAGCAACAATTTTTTCCATTGTTTTTTCTGAATTTTTCATTTTATAAACCTCTTTTCTTAAAAAATGAATATTTCCTATAATTTTACTAAAAAAAAGCCATTTTGTCAATAGTTAAAGCCTTTTAAAACTTGATTTTTTATTGTATTAAAGAATATTTGACAACAACTTCAGAAAGTATTATAATTATATAATAAAATTTGTATGGTGAATTTATGGAAAATAATATTTCAAACATTAATCCGGACGGGATAATTGCACCGGGTAAAGTTTATTATAAAGAAATAACGGATTCGACTAATCTTGATGCAAAACGAGCCGAAAACGCTCCGGACAAAAGTGTTTTCTTGGCAGATATGCAGACAAATGGCCGTGGAAGGCTTGGAAGAGGGTGGTCTTCTCCAAAAGGCAGCGGAATATGGATGAGTATTCTTTTAAAGCCTGAAAACGGAATTTTAGATGTATCGCAGCTTACGTTAATTGCAGGGCTTGCTGTTTCAAGAACGATTGACGAAACAACAATAAAGTGGCCAAATGACGTTCTCATATCAAACAAGAAGGTTGCAGGTATATTAACGGAAGCAACTTTAGAAAATGGAAAAATAAAGCAAATAATTGTGGGAATCGGTATAAACGTAGCAAATCGGGATTTCCCCGAAGAACTTTGTGATAAAGCAACTTCAATATATGTCGAAACTGGAAAAATTTTGGATAGAGAAAAACTTATTTGCGACATAACAAGTGAGTTTTTTACTATGTACGATGAGTTTTTGAAAAACAGATTTCGCATTTTCAAGGAAGAATATAAAGAAAAATGTATTACATTAAATAAAGAAGTTTACCTTGTAAATAATGCAGGAAAACGTATTGCAAAAGCCGTTGATATTACCGATAATGGTGAACTTATTGTTGAGATAAACGGCAAAGAAGAGATTATAAATTCCTGTGAAGTTTCAGTAAGAGGACTTTTAGGATACGCTTGATAATACTTAAAGGAGGGTAAAAAATTGCTATTTACCGAATACGAATTATGGCAAATGGGAGAGCTTAATCTTTTTGATTTTAAAGAAATTCCTGAAGTTTTATATAAAGAAGCAATTTCAGAAGGCGAAAAATATATAAATAATGATTGGGGTAGTTTGACTGCATCTATGTATACTGATGTAAAAACAGAAAAATACCTTGACGTTTATAAAAAAAGGCGTGAGGCTTTATCTGCTCTTGCACTTGCCGAACACGTAGAGAAAAAGGGCAGATTTTTGGCGGATATAATTGATGGCATTTGGGTGATTTGTGAAGAGAGTACCTGGCAACTTCCGGACGGAAGCGGGAATTTAAGGGATGTGCAAAATCCAAGATTTGACACAAATGCAACACGTACTGCTGCACTTTTGGCTTTAGTTGTTCATCTGTTCCGCAATGATATACCGGTAGGTGTTAAAAAGAGAATGCTTCAAGAGGTGAGATTTAGGGTTTTAAGCCTTTTTGCTGAAGCAAAACATCTTACACCTGAAAACACTGCATATACACTTTTGACATGTATTTTTGCAGAACCAGATGAAGACAAGCGCAGGCAGACGGTTGACAAAACACTTACCTGTTTAGAGTTTTTTCTTTGCGAATATACGAAAGATGGTGTCCGTGCTAAAAATGAGCAGAGCTTATATCTTTGGTCCGCGTATATTTTTGACATTCTCGAAATTCTATACAATGTAACAGACCAAAAGTTTGCTGTTTATAGCGAGCCTAAAGCAAAATTTGCTGCAGAAAGCATATATAAAGCCCATATTGGTAATGGTGGTTTTTCGGAGTCAACAAATGAAGAAGATGGCGCAAGAATTTATCTTTTCGGAAATCGCATGGATTATAAAAAGTTAATGGACTTTGGTGCAAGTGAATACTTGAAGATTGAAGAAAAAACTCTGCCAAAAAGCACAAATCTGTTCCATAAACTTTATTCTGTAAAATATGCATCTGAAATAATTGAATACGGAGATAATTTTGACGAGCAAGAATGCGGATATATTGACAGTATGGACATATTCGTTAAGAAAACAAAGAACTTCTCTGTTGCGGTAAAAGGCGGAAACTCTGCAGCCGGAAACTTTATGGTTTATCTTGATAACGAGCCGTATGCTGTTGACTTGGAGAAATCGCACAATCTGCCGATAATTAACGGATTTACCCAATTTTCAAATACAAGAAAGGCAGTATGTGAGCAGAAGGAAAACGGACTTATCATTGATTTATCTGAGACTTATCCGAAAGAGGCAGGAGTTATCAGTTGGGTAAGAACTGTTGAAGCGGAAGAAAAATATGTTATTATAACAGACAATTATGAGCTTTCTAAAAATGATGAGCTGAAAATTATTGTTATAATGAACGAAAAGCCGATTTTATCAGGTGACAGAATTTTAGTGGGGGATGCCGCGATTCTTTGGGATGGTGACCTTGCACTCAGGATGGAACTTGTTAAATCGAAACATTATGATTATGTGTATAGGCTTGTGTTTATCGTAAAAGACAGAGAATTAAAGGGAAGCATAAGAATAGCTATGAAGAAAAATTAAAGGTATGAAAAAAGCAGAAACAATAAATGTTTCTGCTTTTTGATTCAATTTAAATTATGCATTTAAGATGCAAAGAACAACAGTTGTAACAAGGAAAAGAATAGCTAAAGCTGTAGTCATCTTTGCATACATAGAAGCTCTTGTTCTTCCGGAATTTCTGCTGAAGAAAGAATCGCCATCAGGTGTAGAACCTGAAATGCCCTTAAGACCAGGATCCTTGCCTTCTTGTAATAAAACTACTGCAACAAGTGCAACAGTTACAATAATGTGCAAAACTAAAAATACCGTATTCATCTAAAGTAATCCTCCTGTTTTTTTATGTAACGGATATATTATACCATCATTATTTGGAATTTACAAGCAAATTTTAATTTTTTTTATAAAAAAATATATTTGTTAACTAAATGTAAAATAAAGGGTGTAGAAATTTGATGAAAAATGTGATAAAATTATTATGGTTAATGTCTGAAAGGAGAGCGTGGAATGAAGAAAATCCTTTTAATATTTGCAGTGTTTATTTTAACAACATCTAATGCTTTTGCTGAATTTTCAAATATTACCCAGATACCCACTGCCACAGCTTCGGCTGATATTTTGCAACACCTTAATGTTTTACATGGTACAGGAAACGGTCTCGAACTTGAAAGAAAAGTTACACGAGCAGAGGCGGTTGCACTTTTAATGCGAATACATCCTGAAATGACAGGTGCTATGGGACTACCTAATCCACGATTTGTGGATATGGATGATCATTGGGCATATAAAGAGGTTACATATGCAAACATTTTGGGGTTGACTGCTGGAACGGGGGGCGGAGAGTTTTCACCAAACAGAACTGTCACGGGCAAGGAGTTTGCAAGGATGACGCTGTGTCTTTTGGGATATGAAGATGTAACTTTAGAGAATGCTTATGATAAGTCAATCAAGGCAGAACTTCTTTTAAATAATTTTTCAAAAAAAGTGGTTTTTGAAAACACAGAATTAACCCGTAGCGATGTGGCAAGGATTTGTCATAATGCACTTTTATCAAAAACAGATGATGGTATGTTATTAAAAGATAAATTGTGCTTGTCAGGAAAGTTCACAGAAGAACAATTTTCCATATTAGTTACACAATAAATTTTATTGAAAAATAAATTAACAAAAAAAGTGAGGTTAAAACAATGGAGAAGAAATTACGCAGATCTGCAACCGACAGACGATTATCCGGAGTTTGCGGGGGAATAGGTGAATATTTAGGGCTTGACCCAACATTTGTTAGACTTGGATGGGCAGCTTTAACTTTGTTTCTTTGCGGAACAGGCATTATAGCATATATTCTTGCGGCTATAATCATTCCGGAAGAAGAAAAAGCACAGTAAGAATAATTTAAGAGGTACTTTAGATGAAAAAGATATTAGCAGTAGTTCTTGCATTATTGGTTATGATACATGCAGGAGCTACATTTGCTGAAGATGATATTGCAATAATATATAATGGCACTAAGATAGAATTTAGTGAACCTAATATTGTTATGAACCAAAGAACCTTGGTTCAGCTCAGACCAATTGCGGAGGCGCTTGATTTAGGAATAGAGTATGCCATAGAATCAGGAAGCGTAATTCTTTCAAATGCTGATTCTGTAGTTGTTTTTAAACTGAATTCAAATATAGTGGATATTAACGGAACAGAAAGTACAATGGATGTTCCTATGATTGCACACAATAATTATACTTTTGTTCCGGTGCGTAATCTTGTTGAACCGTTCGGGAATGATATTATTTATGACGGTGAAACTAAAACAATCACCATTACAACAAAAGAAAAAATTAAAGCGCCAATCGAATTTTCACGGGAATTCAAAAAAGTGTTCTTCTATCAATCGCAACCGGAACTGGCGTTAGAAAATAACGGAAAAGGATATTGCTGGGCGTGTTCCTATGCTATGCTGTTTTCGAGTGCGACAGGTGAAGTTATAACACCAATAGACATTGCAAATTACAACATTGCAAACGGTTTTGAAGGGAATTTTATGGCGCCGCATGAAAATATTGCACGAAACTTCGGGGTAGAATTAGTTCCGGCACTTTCTGAAGATTCGCAGTATTATGGCGGATTTAATTTAAAAGGCAGAGGAGAAACATCTCTTAACATAACATCTGATGAAGAAACAAAAGCTGCAATTTGTGAAGCGTTAGACAACTTCCCGAACGGCGTAATTGTTCGATATGAAGAATATCCTCACACTATGATAGCGGTTGATTATGATGAAGAACATATCTATTTCAATGACCCGGCAGTAGCTAAGGGTGAGCGTATAAAATTTAATCAGACCTGCCTGAAAAACTACGCTTTATCAGACATAAGCTTTATGCAGGCAGTAAAACCATTAAAAGAAGGAATTTAAATTATGATTACAGAAAAATCTTGCGGTGGTGTTATATACAGAACAGTAGAAGGTACACGTGAATACTTCTTGTTACTGAACAGAAAAAACAATTCAAAAGGACATTGGGGATTCCCTAAAGGTCACGTCGAATTAGGTGAAAATGAATACGAAACAGCAAGCCGAGAAATCTTTGAAGAAACCGGTCTTTTAGTGGTTTTTCGGGGTGATATGCGAATTGTTACTCACTATAGCCCGAAGCCCGGTGTGGAAAAAGATGTGGTTTATTTCGTTGCTATGGTTCGGGATAACCAAACTGTAAAGTTGCAAAAAGAAGAAGTTGCAGACTACAGATGGTGTACTTTTTCTGAAGCAAAGCAGCTTTTGACTTTTGACCAGGATATTTTGCAAAAAGTAGAAAATTCATTTTCCAAATAATCAAAATTATATAGACAATTTAATTAAAATGGTATATAATTATCTTAATGTAAAAAAAGAAAGGACGATTATACTATGGACGAGAAAGTTTTTGTGATGAACCACCCTTTGATTCAGCATAAATTATCAATTATGAGAGATAAGAACACATCAGTTAAAGATTTCAGAGAATGCGCTCACGAAATAGGTCTTCTTTTAGGTTATGAGGCCACAAAAGACCTTGAGCTTGAAGAATTTGAACTTGAAACACCTATTACTAAAATGATAGGAAAGAGAACAAAGTGCGGAGTGGCTCTTGTACCTATTCTAAGAGCGGGACTTGGTATGGTTGATGCACTTATGGACCTTATTCCGTCCGCTAAAATCGGCCATATCGGGCTTTACAGAAACGAGGAAACTTTAGAACCTGTTGAATATTATTGCAAGGTTCCAACAGATATTGAAAAACGTCAGGTTCTTGTTTTAGATCCGATGCTTGCAACAGGTGGAAGCGCTGTTGATGCCATTACTCTTTTAAAAAGGCGAGGAGCAAAAAATATCAAATTTGTTTGTATTATCGCTGCCCCTGTAGGAGTAGAAGCGTTAAGAAAAGCACACCCTGATGTTGATATTTATTGCGGTGCTGTTGATGAAAAGCTTAACGAAAAGGGTTATATCGTTCCTGGACTTGGCGATGCGGGAGACAGATTGTTTGGTACACTTTAATAAATTAAACGGTGAGCGGTTGTTCACCGTTTTAATATGACTTATAACTTTGGAGGAAACGTATCTATGCGAATGCGTAAAAAGAAAAACTGCGATACAAGACTTGATAAAAGCGGAAGTCTTTGGATAAGAAAACCGGAAGAATATATCGGAAAATGGAATGAGGAATTTGCTAATTCAAATCCGATACATTTAGAAATCGGTTGCGGTAAAGGAAAATTTATTTGTGAAATGGCACAAAAATATCCGGAAATTAATTTCATAGCACTTGAAGTTGTAAAAGATGTAATGGTTATTGCGATGGAAAAGGCAGAACCGTTGGGTCTTAAAAATTTACGTTTTATAATTGCTGATGCGGCAAATTTGTGCGAATATTTTGAAAAAGGCGAAATAAACAGAATTTACCTTAATTTTTCTGATCCATGGAAGAAAAGCAAGCAGGCAAAACGCCGTCTTACTCATAAGAATTTCCTTGATGTGTATAAAAAAGTTATAAATATAGGCGATATGATTTGCTTTAAAACCGATAACCAGAAGTTATTTGAGTTTTCGCTAAATTCTTTTGCACAGGAAGAGTTCAAGATGTCAAACATAACCTTTGACCTGCACAATTCAGGCTTTGAAGATAATGTTATGACGGAATATGAAACAAGATTTTCAGAGGAAGGTATGCCTATTTACAGAGTTTGTGCTGAATATGTAAAATAAAAACCACCCGAATGGGTGGTTTTAATTTTGACTGAAAACAAATTCTTTTCCTGTCATATCATAAGGGATAAGAAAATCGGAATCAAGATTTTCTTTGTGCATATCAACCTTACGTATTGTACGGTTTTGATATGTGCTGTAATAATAAATCCCTTTATTTGTGTTACAGCAAGAGGAATAAACTGTGATTTCATTCTTACCATTTACTTTTACACAACCGCTGATTTGCTCAACATAAGACAAAATATGAAAAAATTGGCTTATACTATCAAGCTCATCGGTACCTGATACCGATAAAGATTTAGCAAACACAGCTCTTATAAATCTGGACATAGATGAAAAATCCCCTGGAAGACCCAATCCTCCAAGCCCTCTTGAATAAGCGCTATATGGAAGGTTTCGAGAGAAAGTTCTTTTTGGGTTTTCTGCAGAAATATGCGCATAATTATTTAAATTAAACAGTTGATAGGGAAAAGGAGGGTTATTCGTAAGAACCCCTACAGTGTTCTCATAAATTTTAAGCCCGTCCTTTGTGGTTTCTGCAGTAATTGCTTCTTTTTCATCTGTAATCATCCAGTGTAATGGTGACAAAGGAAAATCAGTGCTATATGCAATGTTTGAAACATTTGCTTTTTTAAAAAAGTCAATGACTTGTGACACAGTTTCAAATTTTCCGAGAATATACGGGATTATCTCGAACGGTGCAATATTATTTAGCCCGTGTTTAGGGGTAAAGTAAACTGCATTATCAGGAAAATTAAGTCCTGCTACAGATAATCCTGCCTCGTTGGTTGCATCATAATAAAGAGGATATCCCTTATCAACTTTTGCTACGCCAATCATTGCATAATGTTTTTTCATTTTTGGGAGCATCCTGAAATCGAAAGCAAAATTTCTTGGTGTAATAACTATCTGTTCACCTAAAGAATAATCAAGGTCCAGATTTCTCCCGAAATAATGGTCTCTTGTTTTAAAAGTCAAAGCAGTGCACATAATTATTCCTCCCGTAATAATTTGCCCGCAAGAGCAGAGAAGATACTTGGGAGTTTTTGCAAAAAAAAATACACAGAGCAAAACTCTGTGTATTTAATTAATAATTTTCTGCTCTTACTTCGAAGTAACTTTGTGGATGAGCACATACAGGGCAAACTTCAGGAGCTTTCTTTCCTATAACAAGGTGACCGCAGTTACGGCACTCCCACATTGTTTCGCCGGCTTTTTCAAAGACTTTATTCATCTGAACGTTATCAAGAAGTCTTCTGTAGCGTTCTTCGTGTGATTTTTCAATCATAGCAACTGCACGGAACTTTGCAGCAAGTTCTGCAAAGCCTTCAGCTTCAGCTTCTTCCGCAAAAGTTGCATACATATCTGTCCATTCATAATTTTCGCCGTCTGCTGCAGCTTCAAGGTTTGCTTTTGTATCACCAATACCTTTTAACTCTTTAAACCACATTTTTGCGTGTTCTTTTTCATTGTCAGCTGTTTTCTGGAAAATGGCAGCTATCTGCTCATAGCCCTCCTTTTTTGCAACTGATGCAAAGTATGAATACTTGTTTCTTGCCTGGGATTCTCCGGCAAACGCGGACATAAGATTCTGTTCTGTTTTTGTTCCTTTATAATCCATAACAAATTCTCCTTACTGAATATAGTAAACAATAAAAACTTTTACAAGTTTTATTATTTTCATTCTATCACGATTTTAAACATAAATCAATAAAAAAAGTATATTTTTTTGGTAAAAATCAAAGCTAAAATTGGCAAGAAAATTATAATAATTTATTGACAAAATACAATTATTATGTTATTATATATACGATCTTTAAGTTTGGTACAGAGATGCCGGCAAGATTTTGTATTGAATAATGGATGCATACTCTTTTTTTGGTATGCACTTGTCGTTTGTATGCAAAACTCTTGCCATTGGTAAGGGTTTTTATTTTTATTCGGAGGTGATATTGTGGATTGTATATTAAAAGGTGCCAAGGTATATATTGATGGGCAATTCAAAACAACCGATATTACCATTTGTAATGATAAAATTGAATCAATAGAAACTGCCGATAGCAATTATCCTGTTATAGATTGCACCGGCTTTCATATATTTCCCGGTTTTACAGATGTTCATGTTCATTTGCGCGAACCGGGTTTTTCATATAAAGAAACAATCAGGACAGGGACGATGGCAGCTTCCCGTGGCGGATATACTGCGGTGTGCAGTATGCCTAACTTAAATCCGGTTCCGGATAGTCTTGAAAACATTAAAATTCAAGAAGAAATAATACAAAAAGATGCAGTGATCGATGTCTTTCCGTTTGCATCTATAACAAGGAGTCAAAAGGGTGAAGAACTTTCCGACATAGAAGAACTTTCAGAACGTGCAGTTGGCTTTTCTGACGACGGACGTGGTGTTCAGTCGGAAGAAATGATGGAAGAGGCTATGAGACTTGTAAAATCTTGCAACAGCATTATCTCGGCTCACTGTGAAGACAATTCACTTCTTTATGGCGGATATATCCACGATGGCGAATATGCTAAAGCACATAATCATAGAGGAATCTGTTCTGAAAGTGAATGGGGACCTATAAAACGCGATATAGAGCTTATTAAAAAAACGGGAGTTAAATATCACGTTTGCCACATTTCAACAGCAGAAAGTGTAGATTTAATAAGAAAAGCGAAAAAGGATGGACTACCGATTTCCTGCGAAACAGGTCCGCATTACCTTGTGTTTAACGATTGCGATTTAAAAGAAGATGGAAGATTCAAGATGAATCCGCCAATACGTTCCGAGCGTGACAGACTGGCGCTTTTGGAGGGAATTGTTGACGGAACGATTGATATGATTGCAACTGACCACGCGCCTCATTCTTTTGAGGAAAAGTCGAAAGGCCTTGAAAAAAGTATGATGGGTGTTGTGGGAATTGAAACTGCTTTTCCTGTTCTTTATACAAAGCTTGTTAAAACAGGAATTATAACACTTGAAAAGTTAATCAGCCTGATGCACGATGCACCAAAGAGTGTATTTGGTATCGGTAATGATATAAAAGTTGGAGAAAAAGCTAATCTTACAGTTTTCGACCTTAACAAAGAATACAAAATAGACCCGAGAGAATTCCTGTCTATGGGGAAAGCTACTCCATTTGACGGCGATTCGGTCTTTGGAAGATGTATGTTAACAATTTACAAGGGGGATATAGTATGGAAAGAAAATTTGACAGAAAATTAGTATTGGAGGACGGAAGTGAATACTACGGCTTCGGTTTCGGCGGAAACAGTGAACGTGTTTGCGAAATTGTTTTCAATACTTCAATGGCAGGCTATCAGGAGATTATTTCTGACCCGTCATACACATATCAGATGGTAGTTATGACCTATCCGTTAATCGGTAACTACGGTATTGCAGACGAAGATTTTGAGTCTAAAAGCGTAACTGTTGGCGGAGTTATCGTAAGAGATTATAACGATATGCCAAGTAATTTCCGTTACACAAAAACACTTGGTGAAATACTTGCAGAAAATAACGTACCGGGAATTTGTGGAATTGACACAAGAAAGCTTACAAGAAATCTTCGTGATACAGGAATAAAAAAGGCACTTATCACCAATGCGGATACAAGCATTGACGATGCAATGGAAGTTCTAAAATCACGTGAAATTCCGAAAGATGCAGTAAGTCGTGTAAGTTGTAAGAAAAGATGGTATTCAAGAACTTCAAACCATAAGTTTAATGTTGCAGTATTAGACTTGGGCGTAAAATCAAGCATTATTAAGGGGCTTAATCAGCGTGGTTGCAACATTACAGTTCTTCCATACAATACAACTGCAGAAGAAATCGAATTCTTGCGTCCTGACGGAGTTTTGATTTCAAACGGACCGGGAAACCCTGAGGATATACCTGAGGTAATTGAAACAATTAAGGCTATAAGAGGAAAGTTCCCGATTTTCGGTATTGGTTTGGGACATCAGCTGATTGCTTTAAGCTATGGCGCAAAGGTCTATAAAATGACTTTTGGTCACCACGGTGCAAACCAGCCTGTAAGGAATATTCTAAATGGAAAAATAGAGATTTCAAATCAGAACCATTGCTACGCGGTTGACGGCGATTCGGTAAAAAATACAAATCTTGAAATAACTCACCTAAATGTTATGGATAACACTGTTGAGGGTGTTAAATGTGACAGCGATAATATCTATTCAGTACAGTATCATCCTGAGAGTATGCCAAAGCAGGATGACGGATGCTACTTGTTTGATGAGTTTGTAAATAGATTAAAGGAGGGTCAGAAAAATGCCTAAAAGAAAAGACATAAAGAAAGTAATGGTTATCGGCTCAGGCCCTATCGTTATTGGACAGGCTGCAGAATTTGACTACGCAGGAACTCAAGCCTGTCTTGCACTAAAAGAAGAGGGATATGAGGTTATTTTGGTAAACTCAAACCCTGCTACAATTATGACCGATACAGTAATTGCTGATAAGGTATATATGGAACCACTGACTCTTGAATACGTTGCAAAAATTATAAGATACGAGCGTCCTGATGCTATTGTTCCTGGTATCGGAGGACAGACAGGACTTAACCTTGCTATGCAGCTTGAAAAGAAGGGAATACTGCACGAATGTCAGGTTGAACTTCTGGGAACAAGCGTAGAAAGTATTGAAAGAGCAGAAGACAGAGAACTTTTCAAAGAGCTTTGTGAAGAGCTTGGTGAGCCGGTACTTCCGTCAATTATTACTCACTCAATCGAAGAAGGTAAAAAGGCAGCAGAAGAAATCGGTTATCCGGTTGTGCTTCGTCCTGCATTTACGCTTGGCGGAACAGGCGGCGGTTTTGCTGATAATGAAGAAGAGCTTTGCGAAATTATGAAGAATGCGCTTCAGTTATCTCCTGTTTCTCAAGTTCTTGTTGAGAAAAGCATTAAGGGTTATAAGGAAATTGAATATGAGGTAATGCGTGACCAGAACGACACTGCTATTACTATTTGTAACATGGAAAACCTTGACCCTGTTGGTATTCATACAGGTGACTCAATAGTTGTAGCTCCTTGTCAGACTTTGTCAAGTAAAGAATGCCATATGCTACGTGAGAGTGCATTAAAAATTATCCGTGCGCTTAAAATTGAGGGTGGATGTAACGTGCAGTTTGCTCTTGACCCGCAGTCATTTGACTATTATCTGATTGAGGTAAACCCAAGAGTTTCACGTTCTTCAGCTTTGGCATCAAAGGCAAGCGGATACCCAATCGCAAGAGTTACTGCAAAGGTTGCTCTTGGTATGACGCTTGATGAAATTATGCTTTCAGGAATCCCTGCATCCTTCGAGCCGTCACTTGACTATATCGTAACAAAGATGCCAAGATTCCCGTTTGATAAGTTTACATCAGCTTCAAACAAGCTTTCAACACAGATGAAAGCAACAGGTGAAGTAATGGCACTTGGAAGAACCTTTGAAGAAAGTATGCTGAAGGCAATCCGTTCACTTGAAATCGGAGTTTGTCACCTTTATAAGTCAAAGTTTGACAAAGAAAAGATGTCAATTGATGAACTTTTAGCGTACATCAAAGAAGGAACAGACGACAGAATTTATGCCATAGCACAACTTTTGTGGCTTGGCGTTGACGCATCTATCATCTGTGATATCACCCAGATTGATATGTTTTTCCTTGACAAAATTAAGAAGATTGTTGATTTTGAAAAAGTGCTTGAAGAAAACGTAGGAGACCCTGACATTCTTTTTGAAGCAAAGAAGATGGGCTTCTGTGATGAATATATTTCAGTTTTGTGGAAAATGGATGAGGAAGAAATCTATAAAATCCGTAAAGAACACAATATGTTCCCGGTTTATAAATCGATTGATACCTGTGCAAGCGAATATAACAGTTATGTGCCATATTTCTACTCAACTTATGAGGACGAAAACGAATCTGTCGTAAGCGATAAAGAAAAAATTGTTGTATTGGGTTCAGGTCCTATCAGAATCGGTCAGGGTGTAGAATTTGACTATTCAACAGTTCACGCTGTTAAAACTATCAAAAATGCGGGTTATGAAGCTATTATCATAAACAACAACCCTGAAACAGTTTCAACTGACTATACAACAAGCGATAAGCTATATTTCGAGCCACTTACTGTCGAAGATGTTATGAACATCATCGAGCTTGAAAAACCGCTTGGCGTTGTTGCTTCTTTGGGTGGTCAGACTGCTATCAACCTTGCAGAACCTCTTTCGAAGCGTGGTGTTAAGTTAATCGGTACAGACTGCGTTGCAATTGATAACGCAGAAAACCGTGACGCTTTTGAAAAGATTATGGAAAAGCTTGAAATCCCGCAGCCAAAGGGACGTGCCGTAACAAAGATTGAAGACGGCGTTAAGGCAGCGGAAGAAATCGGTTACCCCGTACTTGTTCGTCCAAGCTACGTTCTTGGCGGACGTGCAATGCAGATAGTTGCAGATGAAGAGGGACTTCGTCACTACTTAAAGACTGCCGTTGAAATTGATGAAGACAGACCGGTTTTAGTTGATAAATACATTATCGGTAAAGAACTTGAAGTTGATGCAATCTGTGACGGTACAGACGTATTCGTTCCTGGTATTATGGAACACGTTGAACGTACAGGCGTACACTCAGGTGACAGTATCAGTGTTTATCCGACTTTCAGCGTATCTGATAAAGCAAAGCAGACAATCCTTGAGTATTCAAAGAAACTTGGTCTTGGAATTGGAATTGTAGGTTTATTTAATATTCAATTTATTGTTGATAAGAACGAAGATGTTTATGTAATCGAAGTAAATCCACGTTCTTCAAGAACCGTACCATTCGTTTCAAAGTCAACAGGATACCAGATAGCAGATATTGCAACTCTTGCGATGCTTGGTCATTCATTGAAAGAACAGGGTTATACTGAGCTTTATCCAAAGGAAAAGAAGCGTTGGTATGTAAAGACACCAGCCTTCTCATTCTCAAAACTTCGCGGACTTGATGCATATCTTTCACCGGAAATGAAATCAACAGGTGAAGCAATCGGTTACGATGATAAATTAACACGTGCTCTTTATAAATCTTTGCAAGCATCCGGTATGAATGTTGTAAATTATGGAACAATATTTGTAACAGTTGCAGACAAAGATAAGGAAGAGGCACTTCCTCTTGTAAAGCGTTTCTACGAACTTGGATTTAACATAGAAGCAACAAAGGGAACTGCTGAATATCTCAAGAAGCACGGAGTAAAAACACGTGTTATGGCTAAAATAAGTGAGGGTAATGAGGATATTCTTCACGCAATCCGTAAAGGATATGTAAATTACGTAATTAATACTCGTGACATCAATTCTACAAGTGAATCTGACGGTTACCAGATTAGAAGATGTGCAGTTGAAAACAACGTAACGATGTTTACGGCTCTTGATACTGTTAAGGTTCTTTTAGATGTACTGGAAGAAATGACAATAACAATCTCAACTATTGACAAGGAGTAAGAAATGAAACAATCATTTTTTAAAGTTATTTCCAACAAAAGAATAGCGAAAAATGTCTATGAAATGAAACTTTCAGGGGATACATCTCCTATTATCTGCCCGGGACAGTTTGTAAACATTAAAATTGAGGGTGAATTTTTAAGAAGACCTATCTCTATCTGTGATTTTGATGACGAAACGCTTACTCTTATTTACAAAGTGGTAGGTAAGGGAACAAGCATTATGTCAGCAATGCAGGAGAATACCTGGCTTGACCTTTTAATTGCCCTTGGTAATGGCTTTAACACAAATGAAAGCGGTGAAAAACCTGTCCTGATTGGCGGTGGAGTAGGCGTTCCTCCTATGTTTAAGCTTGCAAAAGAGCTTATCGCAGAAGGTAAGGATGTTTCTGTAATTCTTGGATTTAACAAGGAAGAAGAAATATTCTATAAAGAAGAATTTGAAAAAATAGGTGCAAAAACTTACGTTACAACAGTAGACGGAAGCGTAGGAACAAAGGGGTTTGTTACTGACGTACTAAAAGACCTCGATTATTCTTATGTTTACACCTGCGGTCCGGAGCCGATGTTAAAAGCGGTTTACAACACATCTGTAACAAGCGGTCAGGTCAGCTTTGAAGAGCGTATGGGTTGCGGTTTTGGAGTCTGTATGGGATGTAGCTGTAAGACTAAATACGGAAATAAACGAATTTGTATGGACGGCCCTGTGCTTAGAAAGGAGGAAATTATATGGTAGACACAAAAGTAGACCTTTGTGGTTTAACACTTGATAACCCTATAATTCCTGCATCAGGCACATTTGGATTCGGGTTTGAATTTTCAAGATTATACGATATTAACATTTTAGGCTCATTTTCTTTTAAGGGAACAACAAAAGAGCCAAGATTTGGAAACCCGACACCAAGAATTGCAGAGTGCACACAAGGTATGATTAACTCAGTAGGTCTTCAGAATCCGGGCGTTGACAAGGTTATTGAAGAAGAACTGCCAAAGATGAAGAGATTTTTCAATAAAAAGGTAGTTGCAAATATCGGCGGATTTTCTGTTGACGAATTTGTTTACTGTGCAGAAAAACTTGATAAAGAAGACCAGGTTGGAATTTTAGAAGTAAACATCAGTTGTCCTAATCTTCACGCAGGCGGCGAAAACTTTGGAAACAAGCCGGAGTCTGCGGCTGAAATCACAAAAGCAGTAAAGGCTGTAACAACAAAGCCTGTTTTAATTAAATTATCACCTAATGTTACTGATATAGTTTCAATAGCAAAAGCGTGCGAAGAAGCCGGCGCAGACGGAATAAGCATGATAAATACACTTCTTGGTATGCGTATTGATTTAAAGACAAAGAAACCTATTATTGCAAATAAAATGGGCGGTTTTTCGGGCCCTGCTATAAAGCCGGTAGCTCTTCGAATGATTTATCAGGTGTATGATGCCGTTAATATCCCGATTTTGGGTATGGGCGGCGTGCAGAACGCAGAAGATGTCATTGAGATGATGTTAGCAGGTGCAACAGCCGTTTCTGTGGGTGCTGCAAACCTTGTTAACCCGTTTGTATGCAAGGACATTATCGAGGATTTGCCTCGTGTTATGGAAAAATATGGAATTAATAGTTTGAAAGATATTATAGGGGGTGCTCATCGTGGGTAAGGACGTTATCATAGCTTGCGATTTTTCAAGCAAGCAGGAGGTTATAAGTTTTCTTGATAAGTTTCAGGGAAGAAAACCGTTTGTTAAAATAGGAATGGAGCTTTTTTATGCAGAAGGCCCGTCTATCGTTAAAGAAATAAAAGAAAGAGGGCACAAGATTTTCTTGGACCTGAAACTTTGCGATATTCCAAACACAGTTAAAAAATCAATGAAGGTATTGTCAGAGCTTGATGTTGATATGACAAATCTTCACGCTTTTGGAACAAAGGCTATGATGGAGGCGGCCGTTGAAGGTCTGACACGTCCGGACGGTACGCGACCGATACTTATTGCGGTAACTCAGCTTACTTCAACAAGTGAAGAAAGAATGAAAGCAGACCAGCTTATAAACGAGCCTCTTGATAAGGTTGTTATGCACTATGCAAAATGTGCATCAGAGTGTGGACTTGATGGAGTAGTATGTTCACCGCTTGAAGCAGGTAAGGTTAAGGAAACCTGCGGGAAAGAATTTATGACAGTGACACCTGGCGTAAGATTTGCTGACGGCGATGTTGGTGACCAGGTAAGAATTACAACGCCTGAAAGGGCAAAGGAAATCGGTTCTGATTACATCGTGGTAGGACGCCCTGTAACTCAGGCTGAAGACCCTGTTGCCGCATACGAAAGATGTATAAGAGAATTTGTAGGTTAAGGAGATTAAAAGTATGGAAAAGCTAATTGCAAAAGATTTACTATCAATAGGAGCAGTATTTTTAAGACCGGAAGAGCCTTTTACATGGGCAAGCGGAATTAAAAGCCCGATTTACTGCGATAACAGACTTACACTAACAGCCCCGGCTGTAAGAAACGATGTTGAAAACGGTCTTGCTGAAATTATTAAAAAGCACTATCCTGATGCAGAGGTTCTGATGGGTACTTCAACTGCAGGTATTGCGCACGCTGCAATTACCGCTCATATTCTTGATATGCCTATGGGTTACGTGCGTTCAGGTGCAAAGGATCACGGCAGAGGCAACCAGATTGAAGGTAAACTTGAAAAAGGGCAGAAGGTAGTTGTAGTCGAAGACCTTATTTCAACAGGCGGCAGCGTTATTGAAGTTGTTGAAGCACTTCGTGATGCAGGTGCTGAAGTTTTAGGTATTGCATCAATCTTTACATATGGTATGAAAAAAGGTCTTGAAAGACTTGAAGCCGCTAATGTAAAAAATATAAGCCTTTCAAACTTTGATGCAGTAGCTCAGGTTGCGGCAGAAGAGGGATACATTAAGGCAGAAGACGTGGATAGACTAATCGCATTCAGAAATAATCCAAGTGATGAAAGCTGGATAAAAGGAGACAAATAATGAGGAGTCTTATTAACATAACTGATTTATCGGTTGAAGAAATTGAAGAGCTTATAAATGTTGCAAATGACATTATTGCAAACCCTGAAAAATACCGTGAAAAATGTAAATATAAGAAGCTTGCCACACTGTTTTTTGAGCCGTCAACAAGAACAAGGTTAAGCTTTGAAGCAGCTATGTTGGAACTTGGCGGAAGCGTTCTTGGATTTTCTGAGGCGCAGAGTTCGTCTGCTTCAAAAGGTGAAAGTGTTGCGGATACCGCAAAAGTTGTTTCCTGCTATGCGGATATTATTGCTATGCGTCATCCAAAAGAGGGTGCGCCATACGTTGCAATGCAGAATGCGAGTATTCCTGTTATCAATGCAGGTGACGGCGGACACAATCACCCAACACAAACTCTTACAGACCTTTTAACAATAACAAGAGAAAAGGGCAGAGTTGATAATTTAACTATTGGTTTCTGCGGCGACTTGAAGTTCGGCAGAACTGTACATAGTCTTATTGCAGCATTATCAAGATATAAGAACATAAAGGTATATCTGATTTCTCCTGACGAATTAAAGCTTCCAAGCTATGTTAAAAATGACATATTAAAGAAAAATAATATTGAGTATGTTCAAACAACAAGCCTTGAAGATGTAATCGGAGAGCTTGACGTTCTTTATATGACAAGAGTTCAGGGAGAAAGATTCTTTAATGAAGAAGATTACTTAAGATTAAGAGACAAATACATTTTAACTCCTGAAAAGCTTTTTGACGCGAAGGAAGACCTTGCAATTCTTCATCCGCTCCCAAGAGTTAACGAAATTTCACAGAGTATTGACTCTGACCCAAGAGCTTGCTATTTTAAGCAGGTTTTGAACGGAAAACTCGTTCGTATGGCGCTGATTCGATTCCTTCTTAACAGTTTGGATCAAGAAGAGAAGAGGGAAGAAGGCATCAATGGAAATTACCGCTGCGTGAATCCCCGTTGCATTACTTCCATTGAGCAGGAACTGGATCACCGCGTAAAGTGTGTGGATCCTGAAAATGAAATTTACCGTTGTATTTATTGTGAAAAGAAAGCTATTAAGGAGGAAAAATAATGGCTGTGTTTATCAATGAACCCTCTCATACTTTTAATGAGTATTTGCTGATCCCCGGTTACTCTTCCAGTGAGTGCATTCCGGCAAACGTTTCCCTCAAAACTCCCTTGGTTAAGTTTAAAAAGGGTGAAGAGTCTGCCATTACCATGAATATTCCCATGGTAAGCGCAATCATGCAGTCCGTTTCCGGCGATCGTCTCGCCATTGCTTTGGCAGTGGAAGGCGGCGTTTCCTTCATTTACGGTTCTCAGACCGTTGAAGACGAGGCCGCAATGGTTAAGCGTGCGAAAAACCATAAGGCAGGCTTTGTAAAAAGCGATTCCAACGTAAGCCCCGACGCCACCTTGGCAGAAATCGTTGCCTTGAAGGAAAAGACGGGTCATTCTACCGTTGCCGTAACCAGCGACGGAACTGCTGAAGGTAAGCTTTTGGGTATCATTACCGGAAGAGATTACAGAATCAGCAGAATGAGCCTTGATACACCTGTTCGCGAACTCATGACCCCCTTTGAAAAGCTCGTTTGGGCCAAAGAGGGAACTACTCTGAAGGAAGCAAACGACATCATTTGGGATAATAAACTCAATTCTCTCCCCATTATCAACGAAGAAGGCAAGCTTTGCTATTTCGTATTCCGCAAGGACTACGATACTCATAAGCAAAACCCCAATGAGCTGTTGGTTGCCAGCAAGAGATACGTTGTGGGCGCAGGTATCAATACCAGAGACTACGCCGTGAGAGTTCCCGCTTTGATCGAAGCAGGTGCAGACGTGCT
>JAZOVJ010000066.1:0-2085 GCA_045658645.1 Clostridia bacterium
GAGTTGTGTACGCAGATAAAAGCTACTTTCTTTTTCATATCAGAAACCTAACTTGTGCAGAAGTTTTTCAACATCTGCCGCCTTCAATACCTTACCCATAGATACGACCTTTTCGTTTACAACAAGGGCAGGCATACTCATAACACCGTATTCCATAACCTTTGCCATGTCTGTTATATACTCTACCTCAACAATCAGTCCCATATTCCTTACAGCTTCTTTTGCATATTCATACTGCTGATGACAGGATGAACAACCTGCACCTAATACCTTGATGCAACAGATACCGTCTTTAGCGTCTCCGCAACAATCGTTAGTGATTTCTTCTACTTCACTTACAGGACAACCGCAGTTACAAGCACAGTCAGGAACCTTCTTTTCTTCTTCCTTTTTCTTTCCAAAGTTAAATAATGCCATAATGATACCTCCAAATATTTTTATTAATATTAAAATGCGAGCCAAAACATATATAAACCGATGAGCAGAATCGCAGTACCCATCACTATTTTCAAGACCTTTGCGGCAGTCTTGTAACGTTCACTATTATTGATTTTCTGCACGAAACCTACAGATGTTCCTGCAACCATTACAAGAGCACTGTGACCGATAGAGTAAAACAGCATCAATAGAATACCCCACAACATTTTACCTTCTCCTGCAACAATGGCGAGCAGAGCAATCAGAACGGGTGTTGAGCAGGGCGAGGAGAATATGCCGCCAAGTATTCCTGCAATTAATGCACCTGTAAAACCACGTTTTCGGTTTTTAGACAGCAAATTAGTCGAGGGTATAAAGTCAAATATTTCCCAAGTCTGCAATGCCATAAGTACCATCAGAATACCAAGAATGATGTACCACACAGGTGAAGATGTTCCCATAAGTTTACCTGCGGATGTGGCTATAACTCCAAGCGTTACAAAAGTAACTGCTGTTCCTATTGAGAATACCGCAGAATAGGCAAAAGCTTTTTTCGTATTCTTTTCACCAACCCCACCAACATAGCCGACTATCAGCGAAACGCTTGAAAGTGAGCAGGGCGTAACCGATGTGAGAATTCCGGCAAGCAGAGCAAGTAGTGGTGCAAGCCACATATTGTTGCCGATAACTTCAGCTATCTGTGAGAGCCAAGAGTTTATCATTTACTCCACTCCCATCTCTTTTAGTATTGCCCTCATCTGTTCCTCTGTCAGACCACCCTGATGAACGGTAAATGTGTGCTCGCCTGTGGTTTTATCTGAGTACATATCAAACTGAATTTCCTTTGCAAGGGCATCACTCGGAACAAAGGGTGTTCCGTCTGCGTTAAAAAACACCTGTGTGGGGATAACTTGCACGGGAACATTGGCGGCGGCATCGTAATATTGCCACACATCTACAAATTTAATAAAGGCTTTTCCTTGCATTTCCGCATTCAGCTTTTTCAGCACAGGAGCCATCTGCTTACAAGGAATACAAGAGTCAGCACCATAGTCTGCGATAACAGGAAGTCCGTATTCGGAAAGTGCTTCAAAGTCAATTTGCGTTGTTGCATTAAGGCTAAAATCTGCACCTTCAAGATTACTCGGCAAATTTGTTTCGCTTTGAGATATTGACGGTTCTTCTATCGGCTTTTCGGATACTGTTTTAAATATCCAAATACCTACAACAACAGCTATAATCAAAACGGGAACAAGAATCTTTGTCAATAATGATGGTTTCTTTTTCATCAGTTTACTCCTTTCATACAATCAAAGGTTGAATAAGATTAAATAAATAACCCACAAGTATAATTCCTACCGTGCAGATTGTTACAAAAACAGCAAGCAGTTTAGGCTTTACAGCCTTGCGAAGCATAATCATTGACGGTAATGAAAGAGTTGTTACACCCATCATAAAGGAAAGCACAACACCAAGCAATGCTCCTTTTGAAAGCAAGGCTTCGGCAATGGGAATTGTACCGAAAATATCAGCATACATAGGTACGCCTGCAATCGTTGCAAGAATAACACCAAAAGGATTGTTATCACCAAGTGCCTTAACGATAAAATCTTCAGGTATCCAATTATGAATAACAGCACCGATACCGACACCAACTAACACATATGG
>JAZOVJ010000067.1:0-14171 GCA_045658645.1 Clostridia bacterium
ACTTAATTCCATCAGCACATACTGTTTCTGTGTTTTCTTCCAGTACTGCAAGAACACGGTCAAGGTCGCTTTCCTTAACTGTAAAGCTGATGTCCTTTTTGCCGTTGTTTCCGATTGACTGAAGGATAATATCTACTCCGATATCTTCCTTTGAAATTAGTGAGAATACTGTGAATGCCTTACCAGGAACATCCTCAACACCACATAATGAAATTCTTGCGACGTCGTTATCTCTTGCAACGCCTCTTACCAACATTTTTTCCACTTTATTTACCCCCTTGACAAATGTTCCCTCATTTTTATTAAGGCTTGATTTTACTGCCATATTTACGTTATATTTCTTTGCCATTTCAACTGAACGGTTGTGAAGAACGTTTGCACCAAGTGATGCAAGTTCAAGCATTTCGTCATATGAAATATCGTCCAACTTCTTAGCATTTTTAACAAATCTTGGGTCTGCTGTATATACTCCGTCAACGTCTGTATAAATTTCGCAGATATCCGCATTCAAAGTTGCAGCCAGAGCCACTGCAGATGTGTCACTACCGCCACGTCCCAGCGTTGTTATGTCATCAAACTTATTAACGCCCTGAAATCCTGCAACAATAATAATCTTTCTCTTGTCAAGCTCACTTCTTAATCTTTCTGTGTCAATTCTCTTGATTCTTGCATTTGCATAAGAAGAATCAGTTCTGAAGCCTGCCTGCCAGCCTGTTAGTGAAATAACAGGTCTGCCTATTTTTTCAATAGCCATTGCAAGAAGTGAAATTGAAATCTGCTCACCTGTTGCCAAAAGCATATCCATTTCTCTTTTTGAAGCCTTTGGATTAATCTCCTGTGCTTTTTCAATCAAATCATCAGTTGTGTCGCCCTGTGCTGAAACTACAACAACAACGTCATTACCGGCATCATACGCCTCAACGATACGATTTGCTACGTTAAACACGTGCTCGGCATCCTTAACAGATGAACCGCCGTATTTCTGAACTATAAGTCCCATAATATATGTCCTTCCTTTCCACGCCAAGGGGTTACCCCATAGCAATCTTTTACTTACTTATTGGTATCGGCACATTCTTTTAATATTGCACCAACATTGTCTATTGAGCAAATTTTAATGCTGAATTTACTGTCTAAGGTTTTTAAAAAAACTGACATATTATTTTCAAAATCATCATAGTTTTCACTTATAAGTGAAACTATTGTAGGTCCTGAACCGCTTAAGTATGTGGCTTTTGCTCCAAGCTCATAACTTTTTTCCATTATTTCATCAAAATGCGGTACATTTTCTTTTCTTATATCCTGATGCAGTTTATCGCCTACCGCAGATTTTAAGTTATCATACTTTCCGGTTATCAAAGCGGATGTTAAAAGAGAAGCTCTTGATATATTATATGATGCATCCTTTAAAGGTACATCTAAAGGCAGTGCCCCTCGTGATGCCTTGGTTGATAAGAAAAAGTCAGGCACCATTATTGCAGCCTTAAGCTTCGGGTCCAGCTTATTTGAGGTATAGACTGTCTTTCCGCCTTCTATAGCCGCTACGCAAAACCCACCGAAAAGCGCCGGAGTTACGTTATCAGGATGCCCCTCAAACTCTGCCGCAAGATTTAATATCTCGCTATATGAAAGCTTTCTTCCCGAAAAAACATTGGCAGCCAGCATTCCGCCGATTATGCAGGCACTTGAACTCCCAAGCCCACGCGTCACCGGTATATCGCTGTTCTGGATTATTTTTATTCCTTTTTTTTCGTATCCAACCTCGTCAAACACACGGCAAATTGCCCTGTATACCAGATTTTTCTCGCCAATCGGGATATATTCTTTTGAGTTGTTATAAACCACAATACCGCTTTCAATTTCTGAAATCCTTAAGGTATTGTAAATTCCTAAAGCTATGCCGAGACTATCGAACCCCGAGCCCATATTAGCACTGGTCGCCGGCACTCTTACATATACCATTATGCCTCCAATACTCTTATGAAATGCTCATTCCCTATTTTTGCAAGGAATTCACGTTCTGTCATTTTTTCTGTTATATAGGCAAGGTTCCCGTCTGTTGAGTCTTCACAGAACTCAACCTTACCGAACATAGCTGAAACTTCAGCCATAGTTTTATTGCTCTTTACAAAATATTTAGACTCTGTATCCATAATGTCAAGCATATAGCCGTCCGGTGACGGTTTCCATTCAAGGTATGCCTTTTTGGCATTAATATGGCGAACAGATTCAATTACGTCCGCAACAACGGCTGACGCTGTCGGGAATTTTCCTGCGCCTCTTCCGTAGAACATAGATGTGCCAAGGTAATTTCCTTCAACAACAATTGCGTTAAATACATCGTTTACTCCTGCAAGCGGGAAATCTTTTGAAACAAGCATAGGCGAAACCCTTGCGAACATCTTTTCCTTTTTTTCGGCATATCCGATAAGCTTTATCACATATCCCATTTTTTCTGCAAAATGCACTTCGTCTAAAGTGATTTCAGTAATACCCTCGGTTACTATATCGTTATAGTCAACATAGTTTCCCCACGCAAGACTTGACAAAATCGCAATTTTACGGCAGGCATCATGTCCTTCAATGTCTGCTGCAGGGTTACGTTCTGCATAGCCTTTAGCCTGTGCATCAGCTAAAGCGTCAGAAAAATCTTTATTCTTTGTTATCATTTCAGTAAGGATATAGTTGGTTGTACCATTTAATATACCCATAATTTTCTCTACCTTATTTGATTTAAGGCTTGAGCACATTGGTTTGATTATAGGAATTCCGCCGCCAACTGATGCTTCAAACAGGTAATTTGCATTCTTTTCTCTGGCAATAGCTAACAGTTCAGGGCCGTGTGATGCAACAAGCTCCTTATTTGATGTTACAACATTGACTCCCTTTTCAAGAAGTGACTTTGTGAACTCGTATGCAGGGTGAAGTCCTCCCATAGCCTCAACTACGCAGTAGATTTCGTCATCCTTTAAAATATCCTCAAAATCCTTTGTAAAAAGGTGTTTTTCAGGGTGGTCAGGAAAATCTCTTATGTCAAGAATATACTTAACCTCTACAGGAGACATTGCCTCCTCAATAAAGTTGTTTTCCTTAAATATATCGTATACACCGCTACCAACGGTACCAAATCCTAAAATGGCTATTTTTACCATAATCTTTCCTCCAACAATAAATTGGCTATAATTTTATCATATTTTGCCGTAAAAGTCAATGTTTGACAAGTTCTTTTAGCAGATTATTCTTCAAAAAGTGCTTTTGCAAAATCCTCGGCTGAAAATTCCTGTAAATCGTCAATTCCCTCGCCTACGCCCACAAACTTAACAGGTATCTTCTGTTCCTTTGCAATAGATACTACAATACCGCCCTTTGCCGTGCCGTCAAGTTTGGTCAGAATTATACCGGAAATCTCCGCTGCCTCACTGAAAAGCTTTGCCTGTGATACCGCATTCTGACCTGTTGATGCATCTAAAACTATCATAATTTCCTTGTCCGCATCCGGAAGCTCCCTTTCAATTACCCTGCTTATTTTGTTAAGTTCTGCCATAAGGTTTGCCTTGTTATGAAGTCTTCCCGCAGTGTCGCAAATCAGAATATCTGCATCTCTTGCACCGGCTGCACGGCAAGCGTCAAACACAACTGCTGCTGGGTCGGAGTTTTCGCTGTGTTTTATAATATCACAACCGCTCCTTTTTGCCCACACATCAAGCTGGTCAATGGCTGCCGCACGAAAAGTGTCCGCTGCTGCCAAAATCACCTTTTTGCCCTGAGCCTTAAAGTGCATTGCAAGTTTTCCTATTGATGTTGTTTTTCCGACACCGTTTACGCCGATTACCAAAAGCACTGACGGCTTTGTGTTAAGCTTCAGAGTGCCGTCTGTTTCCATAAGGATTGCACTTATAATCCCACGAAGCTCTTCCTTTACGGCTTCAGGGTCTGTTATTCCTTTTTTCTTTACTGCGGTCTCAAGCTCACCTATTATATATGTTGCGGTCTCCGCTCCCATATCCGCCATAATAAGTGCTTCCTCAAGCTCTTCAAAAAATTCTTCGTCAATTTTTGTGAAGACGGAAAAAACGCTGTTTACCTTTTCGGATATAGACTCTCTTGTTTTTCCAAGACCGCTTCTTAATTTTTCAAAAAAACCCATTTTTGTTCCTTTCCGGTTTATGCTATTTTATAAGTTCTTCGTCTACCTCATCAATCGCAAGGGACAACATCTTGGTTACACCCTTTTCCTGCATGGTTACGCCGTATAAAACGTTTGCCGCTTCCATCGTACCACGTCTGTGGGTAATAACAACGAACTGTGTATCATCTAAGTAGTTATTCAGGTATGTAGCAAATCTTGATACGTTAACATCATCAAGTGCCGCATCAATTTCGTCTAAAATACAGAACGGGGTCGGCTTGACCGCCAAAATTGCAAACAATAGTGCAATTGCTATAAATGACTTTTCACCACCTGAATACAGATTGATGTTCTGTAAGCTCTTACCCGGAAGCTGAACCTCGATTTCGATGCCGCTCTCAAGAACATTATCAGGCTCTGATAGGTATAGTCTTCCACGTCCGCCGCCAAACAGTTCACGGAACACATTTTCAAAGCTCTTATTGATTTCTGCAAACTGACGTTCAAAATGTTCTTCCATAAGCTCCTGCATTGAGCCGATAACCTTGGTTAAGTCATCCTTTGACTTGTCAAGGTCGGCTTTCTGGGTTGACAGGAATTCATAACGTTCTTTTACGTTCTTATATTCCTCAATAGAGTCAAGATTAATGCTTCCCAACGCCTTAATCTTACCGCGAAGTTCTGTTGCTCTTTGAGTCGCCTCTTTTTCATTTTCAATCTCTTTTGCAGATTCCCTTGCAGTATCCGGAGTAAGCTCATAATCATCCCAAAGTCGTGACAGCATATTATCACGTTCCATTGTAAGCTTGGTTTCACGGTTTTCAACACGGGAAAGCTCCTGTTGAAGATTAATTAATCTGTCGGTTATTTCCTTATTGGAATTCTGCATTCCCTTAAGTTTTTCCATAACCTCGGCTTTTTCTTTATCGATTTCGCGGATACGTTCCTTTATCTTTTCAGAATTTTCACGAATTGCGGTAATATCCGCTTTTTTAGCTTCAATAGAAGCCAAAAGTTCTGCATTCTGACCCTCTATTGTCTTTTTATCTTCAATCTTCTGTCCGATTGCTTCTTCATTTTCCAAAATCTGCTGTTTTGTATCAAGAATAAGCTGGCGGTTTGCTTCAATGTCCTTTTCTAAAGACTTAAGTCGAAGTGTTTCGTCCATAAGCTCCTGAGTTTTGTTTTCTTTCTTTTCTTCTAAAGCCTTGTACTCATCTTCCAGCTCACGTAATGTATTTAAAAGTGCGTTAACTTCGTTTTCGCCTGTTCTTACAGTGCTGATTAGCACAGCTATCTCGTCAGATGACTCCTTAAGCTGATTTTCGATTGACATAAGCTCGTCCAGAAGTGCCTTGTCTGCACTTCCGCCCGCTTCTGCAGATGCCGATAAGTGTTTTAGAGAGTTTTCAAGAACAAGAATATCATTTTCATATTCTCTTGCAAGCGGTGTGTATGTTGAAAGCTGCATCTTTGCATTGTCAAGGTCTGATGCCTTTGCTTCTGCTTCTTTCTTAAGCTTTTCCAATGCAACAGAAAGTGATGAAATTTCTGTTCCAAGTGTCTTTATCTCACTTGCACGTGACAAAAATCCGCTGGTCTTATTAACGCTACCTCCGGACATTGAACCGCCTGCATTGAAGACTTCGCCTGATAATGTCACAGTCTTGAAGCGATAGCCGTACTTTCTTGAAAGTGCGATACCGTCATCAATAGTTTCAACAACAACCACTCTCGCCAACAGGTTATCTATTATACCTGTATACTTTTTATCAAATCTTACAAGGTCACGGGCAATTCCCACAAAACCTTTTTCTTTCTTTATCTCATTTTCGTTGTCAAGACCTTTGCCTTTAACCGATGATACAGGCAGGAATGTTGCACGCCCCAATTTGTTTTCCTTAAGGAATGAAATAGCCGCCTTTGCGTCATCTTCGTCTTCTACAACAACGTTTTGAAGCGCACCGCCCAAAACAACCTCGATTGCAGTTACGTATTCCTTATCAAGAGTGATAAGACCTGAAAGTGTGCCGTAAATCGCACGCTTTTTAAGTTCAGGTGCAATAAGCACCGCCTTTACGCTCTTTGCATATCCCTCATAGTCATTTTCCATAGCCTCAAGCATCTTCTTTTTAGAGGTTCTGGAATTAAGTTCGAGTTGTTTTTCTGAAATTTCTGTATTTAACTCTGCAATTTCTTTTGAAATCGCATCGTATCTTTCCTGTTGTGTATCAATTCTTGCCTGCATTGAGGTGAGTTTTTCAGCAAGTGCCTTTATCTTTTCTTCGCTTTCTTTAATTTCACGCTTTGTGTCCTCTATTCCGCGAAGACTTGCATCCTTTTCCGATTCAACAGAGGCTTTTCTTTCCAAAAAGCTTGCACGAAGTGTTTCAAGACCGTCTACCTTCGCCTTATCCGATGCAACCTGATTGGTCTTTTCCTGAATCTTTTCCTTTATTTCGTCTATCTTCTTTTTGCACGCCAAAAGCTCGTCATAAAAAGACGAGTTATCGTTTTGTATATTTTCAAATGCCAGAAGAAGATTTGCAGTTTCCGCTTCCTGATTTTTTATTTCTTCCTCAATATCAGAAATCTGCTTAACATAACCCTCGTTCTTCTTCTTAAGGGTTTCTATTTCTTTATCAAATCTCTCAAAAAGGGATTTGTTGTTTGCAATATTATTTTCCGCAAGAACAATCTCATTTTCCGCCTTGGAAATCCCTGATTCGCTCTCTAAAAGTGCGTTATTGGTTATTGACTGCTCTTCGTCCTTTTTCTCGTTTTCGGTGTATAGCTGTGCAATCTTAATTTCAAAGCCATCAGATTTTTCACGCACCTCTTCTATTTCGCCGTTAACAAGCTCAAGCTGTTTTCTCACCTCTGCAAGCTGAACCGAACCCGCCTCAATATTACGAAGCATAAGGCTTACGTCAAGACCTTTAAACTCCTCGTATAAAACAAGATATTCTCTTGCTTTTTTGGACTGGTTTTCAAGAGGCTTTAACTGTGACTCAAGCTCTAAAGTAATGTCATTTATACGGATAAGGTTCTCATTTACAGAATTAAGCTTACGCTCTGCCTCGTCCTTTCTGTGCTTATATTTTGAAACGCCTGCGGCGCCTTCAAAGAATGCACGTCTGTCCTCTGCCTTTGTTGACAAAATCTGTGACACATTTCCCTGACCAATCATTGAGTATCCGTCACGGCCAAGACCTGTATCCATAAACAGCTCCTGTATGTCACGAAGACGGCAATTTGCTTTGTTTATCTGGTAAACACTTTCTCCCGAACGGAAAACACGTCTGGTTACCATAACTTCATCAAATTCAATCGGGAAAATTCTTTCTGTATTGTCAAGAACAAGACTCACTTCTGCAAAGTTTAGGGGTTTTCTTGTCTGGGTGCCGTTAAAAATAACGTCCTGCATATTTGCACCACGAAGTGATTTTGCGCTCATTTCACCCATAACCCAACGAATAGCGTCAGAAATATTACTCTTTCCGCTACCATTAGGGCCTACTACGGCTGTAATTCCCTGTTCAAAATTCAGAACTGTTTTATCTGCAAAGGACTTGAACCCCTGCATCTCAATTCTCTTTAAGTACACTAAAATCTCATTCCTTCCAAACTTTTATCTTTCCCGCATCTATATCGGTATCAGGCTTTACCTTTACCCAAAAACCGTATTTTTCTTTAATTTTCAGAATATTTCGTCTTTTGTTTCCAACTGCTTTTGAAATTTCTTTCGGGTTAACCAAAAAAGTTCTTATATTGTGGTCTTTTTTGATTAGCTCTTCCATTTCTTCAAAGTATATTTCACCCTCGGCAAGCTCACGGAACGCCGGATGATACGGGCCTGCAACCACTGCACCGTCTTTTGAAATTTCCTCGGTTGTTACAAGACTTACACGGATAATCTCAATCTCTGCGCTCTTAAACATACGTATCAGGTCTTTACAAAGGCTTGCCGCTTCTTCAACCGTTTGCGGCAGATATTCACCGCTTTTAAAAAGTTCCTCAAGCTTTGTTTCCTTTAAAACCAGAGTTGGATAAATCCGCACAAAATCAGGCTTTTGCTCAATGATTTTTTTTGCGGTTTCAATGGATTTTTCCGGTGTGTCGCCCAAAAGTCCTGTCATCATCTGAAGTCCGAGACGGAAACCGTAAGCTTTGATAAGCTTTGACGCTTTTATAACGTCCTCTTTTGTATGACCTCGGTTTGACTGTTTTAAAACCTCATCGTCCATCGACTGAACACCAAGCTCGATTGTGGTTACGCCGTACTCCTTAAGCCTTTCCAAAATCTCCTCCGAGATATAGTCAGGTCTTGTGGAAAGGCGTATCCCTTGAATTTTTCCAAGGTTAATATACTCCTTTGCCGCACCTAAGAGCTCACATTGTTTTGAGGCTGAAATACCCGTAAAGCTGCCTCCAAAGAAAGCAGCTTCAACGTATTTTTCGCCGTCAGGCAAAGTTTTCAAATGTTCTTCAATTATTTTAAATACTTCTTCCCTTGTGATTTTTGTATCACGTCCGGTTATCTTTCTCTGGTTGCAGAAAATGCAATCAAACGGGCAACCCTCGTGAGGCACAAAAATGGGAATGTTATAGCATCTCATAAAATCTCAAGTGCACGCTTTGCAGCGTTCTGCTCCGCTTCTTTTTTTGTCCTGCCGTCACCACGTGCGATTTCCTTGTCGTCCACAAGAACAGCGCAAATAAAGTGCTTGTTATGGTCAGGACCGTCTTCACCGATTTTGGTATAGGTCACTTTTCCCTTTGTTCCTTTTTGAGTATGTTCCTGAAGAGCAGTCTTATAGTCGCCGAATCTTTTCTTATCGTTAATATTCAAAAATTCGTCTTCCATCAGGTCCAGAAGCCATTTTTTTGCAGTATAAAAATCACTGTCTAAAAATATTGCCGCCAAAAGTGCCTCAAAAGCATCGGAAACAACGGACGGTCGGGTTCTTCCGCCACCCATTTCTTCTCCTCGCCCAAGCTTGATTTCTTCTGCAAGATTAATCTTTTTTGAAAGCTCAAAAAGACCATTCTCACAAACAAGACTTGCGCGGATTTTTGAAAGGTCACCCTCATCGTCTTCTCTGTGAGTCAAAAACAATTTCTCGCTTACAATAAGGCTCAAAACCGAGTCACCCAAAAATTCAAGACGCTCATTACTTTTTGTGTGATGTTCATAAGCGTATGAACTGTGTGAAAGGGCAATTTTCAAATACTCTTTATTCTTAAATGTGTAGCCTATCCTTTTCTCAAAATCAGTCATTTATATCCCCTAAAAAATCAGTCTAAATCAGCGTTTTCCTTTATGTAGTTAACAACATCTTCAACTGTTGAAATATCTTCAACCTCATCGTCTTCGATTTCCATATCGAATTCTGATTCCATAGCCATAATCAGCTCAACAATGTCAAGTGAGTCAGCACCCAAATCTTCAATAAACGCAGATTCAAGTGATACTTCATTTTCATCAATTCCCAACTGTTCTGTGATTATTTTCTTTACCTTTTCGAATACCATATGTAATAATCCTCCCTTTTTTGTATTATATGTATAATCAACCATTTTTTATTATATAACAAGACCTTGTGTTTTGCAATAGTTTTTAAGGTAAAATCTGCATTTTTTTCGTAAAAATATATTGAATTTCCCGCCTGTTTATTGTAAAATATGCTATATATTAATATGCTTTATGAAAGGGTATCCTATGATTCGCATTATGTTCGTTTGTCTTGGTAATATTTGCCGTAGCCCTATGGCTGAATTTGTTATGCGGGATATGGTGAAAAAATCAGGGCTATCAGATAAAATTTATATTGCCTCCTCTGCTACAAGCCGTTGGGAAATTGGTAATCCCGTTCATCACGGAACTAAAAACCGCCTTAAAAAAGAGGGCATCGATACATCTGGTAAGGTGGCTGTTCAGTTAACAAAAGATGACTTTTCAAAGTATGACTATATTATCGGTATGGAAAGCTCAAACGTTTCCCATATGCTGAAAATTTCAGGCGGTAAAAATTCCGAAAAGGTGCATAAGCTCCTTGATTTTGCGGACGGCGGAAATATCGCTGACCCGTGGTACACAGGCGATTTTGATACGACATATAACGATGTTGTAAAAGGTTGCACGGGGCTACTTTCCCATCTGAAAGAAAAGTATGAAATATAAATCAAAAACAGGATATTGCATCTGCAATACCCTGTTTTTTTAGCATATTGTTCCGCCACCGACTACAATGTCTCCATCGTAGAGTACCACTGCCTGACCTTTTGCAATGGCACGTTGCGGTTTATCAAATTTAACAAGCACGTTACCATCTTCAAGCGGTGTGACGGTTGCGTCTTCTTCCCTTTGGTTATACCTGATTTTTGCCTTTACTCTTAAAGTTTCAGGCGGATTTTCAAAGGCTATCCAGTTAAAATCCTTTGCAATAAGGCTATCCCCGAAAAGTTCTTCGTTTGAACAAAGAACAACCTCGTTTTTATCAATATCCTTTTTCATAACATACATTGGTGCGGGAAGACTTAAGCCAAGTCCTTTCCGCTGACCTACTGTATAGCGGATAATTCCTTTATGCCGTCCCAAAACTTCGCCGTTTTGGTCAACAAAATTGCCGTCTGGATAATGTTTCCCCGAATACTCCTCAATGAACCTCGCATAGTCACCGTCAGGAACAAAGCAGATGTCCTGGCTATCCTTTTTTCTTGCATTAATAAAGCCGTTTTCCTCCGCAATTTCACGTGCCCGTTCCTTTGTAAGCTCACCCAAAGGAAAAAGCGTATGTGCAAGTTGCTTTTGAGTCATTGAGTATAGGACATAGCTTTGGTCTTTGGTTTCGTCAACCGCTTTTTTAAGAAGAAATCTGCCGTCTTTTTCTTCAATTCTTGCATAGTGACCTGTCACCACATAGTCGTATGAAAGCTCCTCCATTCTTCTTATCAGCTTTTCAAACTTTAAGTGCCTGTTACATTCTATACACGGGTTTGGTGTTGCACCGATTTCGTATGCGTTTATAAACTTTTTAATAACCTTTTCGTCAAAGTCATCAGTGAAATTGAAGACGTAATGCTCCATACCAAGACGGTGTGCTACCTGCTTTGCATCTTCGATGTCAGATAATGAACAACAAGTACTGTCTTCTTCTCTGCCCGTAAAAAGCTTCATAGTTGCGCCTATGCACTCATATCCTTTTTCTATTGTAAGATGTGCGGCAACGGACGAATCCACGCCGCCGCTCATTGCAATAATCGCTTTTTTCAAAGTTTTATTTCCTTTTCTTTTTTATTCTGTATAAAGCCCGCATGATAGGTATCTCTCGCCTGTATCAGGCAAGATTACCACAATATTTTTGCCCTTATTTTCTTCCATTTCGGAAAGCTTTACGCCGGCAGCCAAAGCCGCTCCTGATGAAATTCCCACTAAAAGCCCCTCGGTTTTGCCAAGTTTCCTTGCCGCATCGTATGCTTCATCAGTTGTTACTGTTACAACCTTATCGTAAACAGTCGTGTCCAGCACTTCAGGGATAAAGCCTGCACCTATCCCCTGTATACCGTGACTTCCTGCAGCACCGCCTGATAATACAGGTGATTCAGCCGGTTCAACCGCCACAATCTCGATATCCTTATTTTTTGATTTTAAATACTTGCCAACTCCTGTTACAGTACCGCCTGTACCTGCACAGGACACGAAAATATCAACCCTTCCGTCAGTATCTTCCCAGATTTCCGGACCTGTTGTATCAAAATGAGCCTGAGCGTTTGCAGGGTTTACGAACTGACCTGCAATAAAGCTGTCAGGGATTTCCTTTGAAAGCTCCTCTGCCTTTTTAATTGCTCCGCTCATACCAAGTTTTCCGTCAGTAAGAACAAGCTCCGCACCGTATGCCGTCATCAAAAGACGTCTTTCCATTGACATTGTATCAGGCATTACGATTATAAGCTTATATCCACGAGCTGTACAAAGTGCCGCAAGACCTATACCCGTATTTCCGCTTGTTGGCTCAATTATTGTTGTGTTTTTATTTAAAATTCCCCGTATTTCCGCATCGTCAAGCATAGATTTTGCAGCTCTGTCCTTAATGCTCCCTGCAGGGTTAAAAAACTCAACCTTGGCAAGAAGTTTAGCATTCAAATCTTTGCCGAAACGGGAAAGCTCTAAAAGCGGTGTCTTTCCTACCAATTCTTCAACTGAATTATATATTCTCATAAACTTTCCTTTCTACAAGTTTTCTGCAATTTCCTCAATTCTTTTTAAGCGATGGTTAACGCCCGATTTTCCGATTGGAGGGCTTAACCTTTCGCCAAGCTCCTTAAGGCTCTCGTCAGGGTATTCTTTCCTTAGCCGTGCAATCTCCTGCAGCGTTTCAGGAAGCTCGGAAAGTCCCATTTTATTTTCTATTTTACGTATAGCCTCAAGCTGTGAAAATGCTGCGTTTGTAATTTTATCAATGTTTGCAATCTCGCAGTTGTACTGACGGTTTGCTCTGTTTCTGCACTCCTTTTCTATGGATATATTATAAATTTCCATAGCAGTTCCAACCGCTCCCATCACCCCGATTGTATCGGCAATTGCGGTGTATTCCTTTATATAAACAACGTATCGTGTTTTTCTCTTGGTAATTTTTGATGCAATTCCTGCTCTTTTTAATACCTGACACAGTTTTTCAGCATAGGCTTTATGCTTTATGTCAAATTCCATATGATACTGTTTTTTCGGGTCGCTTACAGAGCCTGCTGCTAAAAATGTACCCCGTATATAACTTCCTCGGCAACATTCCTTTGTGAACAAGCGCCTGTCTTCACCGAAAAGCATAAGCCTTGGCACTAAAATATCCGAGAAGAATTCTCCGTCAATCAACACCCTGAAGCTTCCGTTTCGGTTTGTATATTCAAAATCTTTCTTGAATACCTTTAACAACAGGTTGTGAACACGTTCTGCCACATCCTCGTTTTCTGTTGAAATAACGGCACCGTCTTCGGTATAGCTTGCCAAAAGCCGTATCATTGCCGTAAGCTCTGCTAACGGGCAGGTACTGCATCCCGCATCCTGCATAGAAAGCTGAACCTTCAAATTTTGCGTAAATGACATTACGACTTACTCCTTTTTATATCTCTGTGAATCACATTTATATTATAATCTGTAAGCGACTCGGCAAGCTTGTTTGCCATAGTTACGCTTCTGTGTTTTCCGCCTGTGCAACCCACTGAAATTGTCAGTGTGTTTTTACCCTCTTCAATATAAAGCGGAAGCAAAAACTTAATCATTTCCTGCAATTTGTCCGCAAATTTCCTGCTTGATTCCGCCGACATTACGAAGTCCTGAACAGCCTTATCGTTTCCTGTTTTATCCTTAAGCTCGTCCACATAAAAGGGGTTCGGGAAACATCTCACGTCAAAGACAAGGTCTGCATCAAGCGGTATTCCGTATTTGAAGCCAAAGGACATAACGTTTACCGTAAAGTCATCCTTTGATGAGTCCTCATATATTTCCCGAAGTCTTTTCGAAAGCTGGGAAAGGCTATAATCTGAAGTATCTATAACTGCATCTGCCTCGTGGTAAATAGTGCCAAGCATTTTTCTTTCAATGGCAATACTGTCCAAAAGTCCGCCGTTTGATGAAATTGGGTGTGTTCTTCTTGTTTCCTTATATCTTTTTACTAATACTTCATCACGTGCCGTAACGAAAAGAAGTTTATATTCGTATCCGTTTTCTTTGAGAATTTTAAGATTATCCAAAAGCTCGCTTATCATATCTCCGAC
Organism: Clostridia bacterium; assembly: GCA_045658645.1. Lineage (GTDB taxonomy): Bacteria > Bacillota > Clostridia > UBA1381 > UBA1381 > UBA1738. The sequence continues at coordinate 13,904 of JAZOVJ010000067.1, forward strand.
TCGCGAGTCAATCACAAATGCGACCTTATCGTACTTTCCGTTTATGGAAAAGAACATTTCCGCAAGCTGCGGAATTATGGCAGGAGGAAGATTATCCATACAGAAAAAGCCTGCATCTTCCAAAAAGCGTATTACCTGTGTTTTTCCTGCACCGCTCATACCGGTCACTATTGTAAACTGCATTAAAATTCCCCCAGCATTTTTACTTCTGTTTCTAATTTTACTCCAAATTTTTCGTAAACTGTATCCTGTATAAATTTTATTAAAT
>JAZOVJ010000068.1:0-32578 GCA_045658645.1 Clostridia bacterium
ACCTTTTAAAATTGTTTCAGAATCTTTATTACATAATAAACCAAAAAACAGATGTGATAATTCTAGAATGGAATTATCACACAATGTTTATTAATTTGTCATTTTTTCCTGCTTTACCTTATGGTCGATAATGTGGCGTGAAGCAAGCTCACGGTGAACCTCTTCCATTGAAATTCCCATTTCGTTCATAAGCACCATCACGTGGTAAGCAAGGTCAGCGATTTCATAAATTGTTTCTGCTTTATCATCAGCCTTTGCAGCAATGATAACCTCGGTGTTTTCTTCGCCAACCTTTTTAAGAATTTTATCAAGCCCCTTTTCAAACAGGTAAGTAGTATAAGAGCCTTCCTTTTTGTCAATTTTTCTTCCGCGGATAAGGTCTATTAAACCCTGATACGAAAATTCGTGAAGCTCGTCACTTTCAAAAACAGGCTTTGTGAAACAGGTATCTGTCCCTGTATGACAAGCAGGACCGTCCTTTTCAACCATAACAACCAAAGCATCGTTATCACAATCCGCGGTAATTGAAACAATATGCTGATAGTTACCGCTTGTTTCACCTTTTAACCAAAGCTCGTCACGTGAACGGCTGTAAAAACAGGTAAGACCTTTTTCGATTGAAATTTTAAGGCTTTCCTTGTTCATATAGGCAAGTGTCAGCACCTTTTTTGTGATAGCATCAACCACAATTGCAGGTATAAGACCTTTATCGTCAAATTTTAATTCATCAATATTTATCATAGCTTTTCTCCTTTATATTCTGACAGGGATATTTTCCTTTAAGAGTGTATTTTTAAGGTCAGAAATCGAAACCTCGCCGAAATGGAATATAGATGCGGCAAGACCTGCATCTACCTTTGGAAGAGTTTTGAACAGAGTAACAAAATCTTCAATCTTTCCTGCACCTCCCGATGCGATTACGGGAACGTCCACTACGTTGCAAACAGCCTCCAGCATCTCAAGGTCAAATCCACCCTTTACACCGTCAGTATCAATTGAATTTAAAACAACCTCGCCGGCACCTAAATCAACACATTTCTTGATCCAGGAAATTGCCTCAATGCCTGTGTCTTCACGACCGCCTTTGGCGAATACGCGAAATTCACCGTCAACTCGCTTAACGTCAGCAGAAATCACAACACACTGGTTGCCGTAAAGCTTTGCCGCTTCATATATAAGGTTTGGATTTTTAATTGCACCCGAGTTCACGCTGACCTTGTCTGCACCGCTTTTTAAAACACGGTCAAAATCCTCGATTGTGTTTATGCCGCCGCCGACTGTTAGGGGGATGAAGATTGTGCTTGCAACTTCTTTTAAAATATCGGTAAACAGCCGTCTTCCGTCAGAGGATGCAGTAATATCATAAAAGACAAGCTCATCTGCACCGTTTTCTGAATAAAATCTGGCAAGCTCAACAGGGGAGGAAACATCGGAAAGTCCCGAAAAGTTTATGCCTTTAACAACCCTTGCGTCTTTAACGTCAAGACAAGGTATAATTCGTTTTGTTATCATTTTGCCACCTCAATTGCTTCTTTTATGGAAATAGCGCCAAGGTAATACGCCTTCCCGATAATAGCACCGTAAATTCCAAGCTCTGCAAGTTTTTTTACGTCATCAATGGAGGATACGCCGCCTGATGCCGTAATATCCATACTGAACTTTTGGGAAAGCTCACGGTATAGCTCATGGTTTGTTCCTTGCATAGCACCGTCTTTGGAAATATCTGTGCAAATAATATTTTTAATACCCAAATTCTGCATCTTTTCGCAAAACTCAAAACAGGTGTATGCGGATTTTTCTGTCCAGCCTCGGATTGCCACATATCCGTCTAAAATATCAACGCCAACTGCAACCTTGCCGGGATATGTTCTGGCGGCAAGCTTCAAAAACTCTTCGTCTTTTACGGCAGCAGTGCCTAAAATAACCCTGCCCACGCCTGCATCGATATACTTTTTCACAACCTCCATACTGCGGATGCCACCACCAACTTCAACGAAAAGATTGGTGTTTTTTGTAATTTCTTTTATAACGTCAAGATTAGGAGTTGTGCCGTCACGGGCACCCTCAAGGTCAACTATGTGTATAAATTCAGCGCCCTGCTTTTCAAAATCGAGGGCAAATTCGGACGGGTTATCGCTATAGATAGTCATCTGATTGTAGTCGCCCTTTAAAAGACGCACCGCCTTTTTATCATAAAGGTCAATTGCCGGAAATATATGCATTTTTTAAACCTCCAAATCACAGAAACCGCGAAGAATATCAAGTCCCACATTTCCGCTCTTTTCAGGGTGGAACTGACAGCCATATACGTTCTTGTTCTGAACGCTTGCTGTAAGCTCTGCACCGTATTCAGTTGTTGCAACTGTATTTTCTTTGCAGTTTGTGCCGTAATATGAATGAACGAAGTACACAAAATCTCCGTCCTTTATGTTCTTAAAAATAGGCGACACATCGCCTTTAAAATTTAAGGCGTTCCAGCCAATGTGCGGAATTTTAAGGTCTTTTGGAATGACGTCACTAATTGGCTTAATTTCACCTTTTATAAGGCCAAGTCCTTCGTGTTCGCCATACTCATAGCTCTTTTCGAATAAAAGCTGCATACCGAGGCAAATTCCTAAAAGAGGCTTACCTTTTTTAACTTCATCTATGATTAAATTCCCAAGCCCTGTGTTTTTAAGCTTTTCGGCAGCATCGCCGAAAGCACCAACACCCGGCAGAAGAATTTTATCTGCTTTTTTTATTATATCGGGGTCGGGAGTTATAATGGTATCCGCTCCAATCTGCTTAAAGGAACTTTTTAAGGAAAACAGATTCCCAACTCCGTAATCAACTATTGCAATCATTAAAGTACTCCTTTTGTTGATGGGATTTCGTCTGCAAATTTCGGGTCAATGGCAACTGCATCGCAAAGTGAGTGTGCCACCGATTTAAACGCACCCTCAATAATGTGGTGGGAGTTTGTTCCGCAGAACTGTTTTAGGTGAAGAGTGATTTTGGCGCATCTCGTAAAGCCAAGCCAAAACTCTTCAACAAGCTCTGTATCAAAATTTCCAACCTTTTGGCTGGGAATTCTCAAATCATATCCTAAATAGCTTCTGCCTGAAATGTCAACGGCAGACAGAACCAAAGCCTCATCCATAGGAAGAATCATATTACCGTAGCGGACAATTCCGCGTTTGTCTGAAATTGCCTCGGAAAATGCAGTACCCAAAGCAATGCCGATGTCTTCAACTGTGTGGTGGTCATCAACCTCCACGTCACCTTTGCAGGTAAGCTTCAAGTCAAATCTGCCGTGCTTGGCAAAAAGGGTAAGCATATGGTCTAAAAATCCGCAACCTGAATCAATTTCACTCTTGCCTGTACCGTCAAGGTTTAAGGAAAGCTCAATATCTGTCTCGGCAGTTTTTCTTTTGATTTCTGATACTCTCATTTATTTATCCTCCAGAATGGACTTGATGCAGGAAATAAGCACCTGCATCTGCTTTTTTGTACCGATAGTAATTCGATTATACTCGCAAATCTTTCCCTTTTCAAAGTGACGAACTAAAATGCCGTTTTCTTTAAGCTTTCGGTAAAGCTCACCGCCTGAAATCTTGTCGCTTTTAGCGAATAAAAAGTTTGTCGCGGATGGAAGAAGGGTAAAGCCTAATTTTTCAAGCTCACGTTTTGTAAATTCACGGTTTTTCATAATAGTCTTGCAGTTTTTGATTGTATAGTCATCATCCTGCAAAACTCCCAATCCTGCCGCCATTGTCATACGGTTTATGTTGTATGGATTGGTGGAATATTTTATGGTATTAAGGTCACGGATAAGCTCCTTGTTTCCAACGCCGAAGCCAAGCCTTGCACCTGCCATTGAGCGTGACTTTGAAAAGGTCTGTGTAACCAGGAGGTTATCGTATTTGTTAATAAGAGAAACACAGGACTCACCGCCAAAATCAACATAAGCCTCGTCAATAACGACAATGTTGTCCGGGTTTGATTTCAGGATTTCTTCAATCTCTGATTTTTTAAGACAAATTCCTGTTGGTGCATTCGGGTTTGCAATAAAAATTGTTTTGTTAATTCCCAAATAGTCGGAAACATTTATTTTAAAATCCTCTGTAAGCGGTATTTCCACGTATGGAATGTTGTTTATTTGTGCAAATACAGAGTAAAAGCCATAAGTAATGTCAGCAAATGCCGCAGGGTGTTCATCATCGCAATATGCCATAAAGGCAAAGTTTAAAATTTCATCCGAGCCGTTGGTTAAAAGCACTTCATCCGCCGAAACGCCAAGAGTTTCTGCAAGCTTTTTTGTAAGCTCACGGCATTCAGGGTCAGGATAAAGCTCAAGACTTTTCGCCGCAATACTTGCAAGCTTTTGTGCTTTTTTAGACGGTGGAAAAGGTGATTCGTTGGTGTTAAGCTTTATATACTTTAAATCCTTCGGTTGTTCGCCCGGTGTATATGGTGTAAGAGCCTGATATTTACTGCTAAAAAATCTGCTCAAAATTATCACTCCTCAATTCGGCTTACCGCACTTTTGGCGTGTGCTGTAAGACCTTCTTTTTTTGCAAATAGTTCTACGTCACGGCAGATTGAAGATAGTGCATCTTTTGTGAAGTAGGTATACTGTGTCTTTTTCACAAAATCATCAACGGACAGTGGACTTGAGAACTTAGCCGTACCGCTTGTCGGCAGGGTGTGGTTAGGACCTGCCATATAGTCACCAAGAGCTTCAGGACAGTTTCTGCCCATAAATATTGACCCTGCGTGACGAATAGCGTCAAGGTAATCAAAAGGATTATCTACGCATAACTCAAGATGCTCAGGAGCAATTTCGTTTGAAATATCAATGGCAACCGACAGATTTTCTGCCACAATGATTTTGCCGTTATCATCAATGGATGAACGTGCAATTTCGGCACGCTCCAAAAGAGGAATCTGCACTTCAATTTCCTTTTGTACCGCTTCTGCCAGGGCAAGTGAGTCAGTAACCAAAACGGCACTTGCAAGCCTGTCGTGTTCTGCCTGTGATAAAAGGTCAGCGGCAATGTGCTTTGGATTTGAAAGTCCGTCTGCCACTATTAAAATTTCACTCGGGCCTGCAATCATATCAATTGAAACCTGACCGAACACCTGCTTTTTAGCCTCGGCTACAAAAGCATTTCCCGGTCCGACAATTTTATCAACCTTCGGCACGCTTTCTGTTCCGTATGCAAGCGCTGCAACGGCTTGTGCACCGCCAAGCTTATAAATCTTATCCACACCTGCAATTTTAGCAGCAGCCAAAATGACTGGGTTAACTTTACCGTCACGACCCGGAGGTGTAACCATAACAACCTGGGGGCAGCCTGCGATTTTAGCAGGGATAGAATCCATTAAAACAGTAGACGGATAGGCAGCAGTTCCACCGGGAACGTATAAGCCTGCACGGTCAACGGGAATAACCTTCTGACCCATTAAAATTCCGTTTTCGTCATTTATAATAAAGCTGTTTCGTACTTGCTTTTCGTGGAATTTACGAATGTTTGCAGCCGCTTTTTCAAGCACTCTTATAAATTCACAATCAACGAAATTAAAAGCCTCTTCAATCTCTTCAGAAGTTACCAAAAGGGAAGTAAGCTTTGCGCCGTCAAACTTTTCGCAATACTCAAAAAGTGCCTTGTCGCCGTTTTCACGAACATTTTTAATTATATCAGCTACAATGTCCTCAACATTAACTTGTGGGACAACACGGGAGAATATATCCTTATTTTCTACTTCTCCGTATTTTAGAATCTTAATCATTTTTATCCTCCATCTGTAAAGAAAGTGCAGAAACTATTTTTTCGATTTTGTCGCCTTTAAACTTAAAGCTTGACTTATTCGCAATAAGTCTTGCGCTTATCGGGACAATGGTTTCAACAGGCTCTAAATTGTTTTCCTTTAACGTAGTACCCGTTTCCACAATATCAACAATAACATCGGACAGGTTCAGAATAGGAGCAAGCTCAATAGACCCGTTTAGGTGAATTATGTCAATATCACGTCCCATTTTAGCGTAGTAGTTTTTAGTTATATTGGAGAACTTTGTTGCAACCTTTAAGGTTTTTTGTGTGTTGTCACGAAAACTCTTTTTTGCGCATACACACATTCTGCATTTTCCTATATCAAGGTCTAAAAGCTCGTAGATATCAGGGGTATATTCCAAAAGAATATCTTTGCCGGCAATACCGATGTCGGCAGCACCGTGTTCAACGTAAATCGCAACGTCAGACGGCTTTACCCAGAAATATCTGATACCGATTTCTTCGTTTTCAAAAATAAGCTTTCGGCTGTTTTCCTTTATCTGCGGACATGGAAAACCTGCCTTTTCAAACATAGCATACACTTTTTCACCAAGCCTGCCCTTTGGAAGAGCAACATTAAGCATCGCTTTCAACTTCAAAAACCTCCTTTTCAGAAATTCTTAAAAGCTGTTTATACATAAGCTTTTCGTCAAGACCTGTCTGGGCAGTTACGCTTTTTCCGTCTTTTACGAGAGAGTCCATAGTTTTCTTTAAAACTTTAAGGTCACAGTTCTTGTCATACAGTAAAACAGTATCCACGTCATATTCCGGTATAGGTGTCGGAAGCATATCAATGTATACCGCAAAACCGATTGCACGTGATGTGTGTTTCATCTTCTGCATCAAAGCGTCATACTGACCGCCTGATAAAATACCTGACGAAATACCGTTTATAAAGCCACGGAACACAAAACCGTTGTAGTATCCCATATCATTTATAACGGAAAAATCAATGCGGATTTTATCACCAAAACTGCTGTCTAAAAGAAGTGATGTAATTTTCACAAGCTGTGCTAACGCCTCTGAATTTTTAATAACCTCAATCTTTTTGAGATTCTCAATAACATCCTGTGGTTTTCCGTATGAAGATATCAAAAGGTTTATATCTTCTGAAGAAACGTTTTCGCATCGGCAGATTTCCTGAACTCTTGATACATTTTTCTCACTGATTGCTAAAAGAATTTCACGCTTTGCAATTTCGGTAATGTCAAGGCTATCTAAAACAAGTGAAACAATACCAAGGTGAGATATATCAAGTATAAAATCCTCCGACAAAAGCTCAAGGCTTTGTGCCGCAAGAGAAATGACCTCGAAAATATTATAGTCATCAATATCACCAATACATTCAAGTCCCGCCTGCATAATTTCCTTATATGAGCCGGTGCCTTTTGATACACGGTAAACATTTTCGTCATAGAAGACTTTTTTAACGCCTGAGAAATCGTCCTTTGTATTTTTAATAATAGAAAGAGTAACGTCAGGTTTCAGCGCCAAAAGCTTTCCGTCTGTGTCAGTAAAAGTAATAATGTTTTCTGACACTAAAAAATCTTTATTTTTAACATAAAGATCATATTCTTCAAACTTACTCATTTTATAGGGAAGAAAGCCGTATTTTTTATATAGCCCGCGAAGATTAAAAACAGCAAGCTCACGGCTTTTTAGGTTTTCGCTGATCATTTATTTTCTTTCCTCCAATTTTTTAAGAACATTCTTGTATCCGCCGCTGCCGTAAACAAGACAACGGTTTACACGGCTGATAGTAGCAGTAGACGCACCTGTTTCCTTTGAAACAACCTGATAGCTTTTGCCCTCATCAAGCATACGTGCAACCTCTAAACGCTGCGAAATATCCTGAAGTTCCTTTACTGTGCAAATATCTTCGAAAAATTTGCGACATTCTTCTTCATCCTTTAAAAGAAGAATAGCTTTCAAAAATTCTTTTGTTGCTTCTGTGTGAATATCTTTCATAATATCATCACCCTCCACTTTATTACTTTACCATACTACCACAGTATAGCGTAAAAGTCAATGGTTTAAGAAAAATTATTTCTATAAAATATTAAAAAAGTACCTGCAACAGATGTGGCAGGTACTTTTTTAGTTTTCTTCAACAATGTTTGACAGCCATATTCCTGATTTTATCAGTAGATAGCCGATAAAGCACTTGACACCTTCCAAAAGCTGACAAATAAGGTAAACCAGCAGAACATTAAGGTTCGTAAAGTGTGCAAGGCAGAATGCGGTAGGTACGCTGATAATCCACGAGAAACCGCTGTCAAAAAGGAAAGTTATAAGGGTTTTTCCTCCGGAGCGGAGAGTGAAGTATATGCAGTGAAGCATACCGTGAAGCGGCATTGTAACAGCACTTATAAATATGAATCCTGCGGCAAGTGTACGGACGTCATCGGTTGTATTATATATCATAGGGAACAACTTTGAGCAAAGAGCCATAACCGAACCGACACCTACACATAAAAGGAAGGAGCACCAGATAAGCTTTGGAGCGGATTTTTTTGCGCCATCCATATTATTTGCACCCAAAAGCTGACCGATAACAACTGAAACTCCTGAACCGAATGCTATAAACATAACATTGAACAGGTTAACAACTGTGTTTGAAATATTCTGACCTGCAACAACGTCAATACCGCGAAGTGAGTAGCACTGTGCAAGGGTTGCAACACCTGCAGACCATAAAAACTCGTTTGACATAAGTGGTACAAGCCCTTTTATAAATATCTTTTTTGCAAGTTCTGCAGGAACTTTAAGAGTTCGGTAAAGTTCTGACACAAATTCCAATTTTTCCGCATTTATGTGTGACCATACCATAACAATTCCTGTCTGAACAAATCTTGATATTACGGTGGCAATAGCAGCACCAACAACGCCAAGAGTAGGGAAAGGACCGATGCCAAAGATTAATAAGTAGTTCAGAACTGTGTTTGTAATAACTGCTGCAATTCCGGCGGTCATAGGAACAACTGCATTGCTGTCCTCACGAAGAGAGCTTGAGTAGGCATTCTCAAAAGCGAATGGAATAAGCCCGAAAAGCATAACCGCCATATAATGCTTTGCATAGCCGAAGGTAGCCTCAAGGTCAATACCTTTATCTGCATCATGAAGATAAACACGGATAAGGTCGTCGCCAAACAGTAGGAAAATTACAATACCTAAAAGTGACATAATAGAAACAGTGAGTATTTTAAATCTTAAAGCATCACGTGCGCCTTTGTAGTCTTTCTTGCCAAAAAACTGTGCGCTGAATATTCCCGCACCGGAAACGGCACCAAAGATTGTAATATTAAAAACGAATAAAAGCTGATTCACGATAGCAACACCGGACATCTGTTCCGTACCTATCTGCCCAACCATAATATTGTCAATCATTGCAACGAAGTTGGTTATAAGGTTCTGAATCATAACCGGAATTGCAATTAAAAGCGTTCTTTTATAAATGCTGTGTTTTTTACTGCTGTGTCCCATAAATTTCTCCAATTTATATATTTTTTCTCATAACGGTAATATTATATATAAATTAAGTAATAATGTCAATTAAAGTTAAAGAAATTAATAAAAAAATATTGACAAAACAAGAAGTAAGTGGTATAATACACAAGTTGAGTGTGTGCCAAAGTGCGAAAGACGCTCAATTTGACATTAAGCATACAGTCGGTAATACCTTTGTTTGTATTATTTTTCAGGTTGTAAGCTGACTGTAGAAGTAAAAAAACAAGGAGGATTTTAAAATGTCAAACGTAATTGCTATGAAGCAGCTTTTAGAAGCAGGTGTTCACTTCGGACACCAGACAAGAAGATGGAACCCAAAAATGGCTGAATACATCTTCACAGAAAGAAACGGAATCTACATCATCGACCTTCAGAAGACAGTTAAGAAGATCGAAGAAGCTTACTATTTCATCAGAGATATCGCAGCTTCAGGTGAAGATATCCTTTTCGTTGGAACAAAGAAGCAGGCTCAGGATTCTATTAAGGAAGAGGCTGAAAGAGTTGGTATGTACTACGTTAACGCAAGATGGCTTGGCGGTATGATGACTAACTTCAAGACAATCCAGAAGAGAATTGACCGTCTTGCTCAGATTAACAAGATGGAAGAAGAAGGTACATTCGACCTACTTCCAAAGAAGGAAGTTATTAAGCTAAAGGCTCAGAGAGACAAGCTTGAAAAGTACCTTGGCGGTATTAAAGATATGAAGAAGCTTCCAGGTGCACTTTTCGTAGTTGACCCTAAGAAAGAGCACATTGCTATTACAGAAGCAAAGAGACTTGGTATCCCGGTAGTAGCTATCGTTGATACAAACTGTGACCCTGATGATGTTGATTACGTAATTCCTGGTAACGATGATGCTATCCGTGCAGTTAAGCTAATCGCTTCAACAATTTCTAACGCTATCATCGAAGGCAGACAGGGTGAGGACGCTGTTGCAGCAGTTGAAGCAACAGAAGAAACAGCAGAAGTAGAAGAATAATAGTTTTCGGGAGGAAAAGATTATGAGTTTTACAGCACAGGACGTTAAGAACCTAAGAGAAATGACAAGCTGCGGTATGATGGACTGTAAGAAGGCTCTTACAGAAACTGGCGGCGATATGGATAAGGCAGTTGAATACCTAAGAGAAAAGGGACTTGCAACTGCAGCAAAGAAGGCAGGAAGAATTGCTTCAGAAGGTATCGTAAAAGTATATATGAACGATGCAAAGTCAGTAGCAGTTGTTCTTGAAGTTAACTCAGAAACAGACTTCGTTGCTAAAAACAGCGAGTTCCAGGATTTTGTAACAAGTGTTGCAGAGGTTGTTGCAAACACAAACCCTGCAGATGTTGATGCACTTGCAAATGAAAAGCTTGGAGATGTAACTGTTGGCGAAGCTCTAACAGCGCTAATCGCAAAGATTGGTGAAAATATGAAGATCAGAAGATTTGCACGCTTTGAGGGTAATGTATGTTCATATACTCACGGCGAAGGCAGAATCGGTGTTATGGTTAAGGCTGAAGGTGCTCTTGACGCTGATGCTTATGAAGCAGCAAGAGACGTTGCAATGCAGATTGCAGCTATTAATCCTCTATATCTTTCAAAGGACACAGTTCCGGCTGAAGATGTAGAACACGAAAAGCACATCATCTTAGCACAGATGAAGGAAGATCCAAAGAACGCATCAAAGCCTGAAGCTATCCTTGAAAAGATGGTTATTGGTAAGCTTAATAAGTTCTTTGAACAGAACTGCTTGCTTCAGCAGGAATTCGTTAAGGATTCAAACTTCACAGTTGAAAAGTACCTTGACTCAAAGGGCGTTAAGCTTGTAGACTATGTTCGTTTTGAAAAGGGCGAAGGTCTTGCAAAGAAAGAAGAAAACTTCGCAGACGAAGTTGCTTCAATGATTAAATAATCTTAAAAATGTAAAATCCCGGGGCTGCCTTTGGCGGTTTCGGGGTTTTTTATTCCACAAAAAAAGCGACTTTAAAAGTCGCTTAATTTTTTGGCGGTCTTGCACCGTAATACTGGAAAATGTTACATTTAATCATTCCATTATAGATTTTTCTTCTCTTATCAGCCTTTCTGCCGAAATTGTTTTCAAAGTTTTCGTCCGATGCCAGGATATAATATGACCAATCAGGTAGCTTTTCAAAGGCTTTACCCATATCACGATATAGCTTCTGGCACTCTGTTGCATCGGAAAGTCTTTCACCGTATGGCGGATTACATATAATGCTTCCGTACCTTATATCTGAAGTGAATTTGGTGGCGTCTGCCACCTGCGGCTTAATAACATCCGAAAGTCCTGCAATTCGGGCATTTTCCGTTGCAATTTCGATGGTTTTAGGGTCAATGTCCGATGCTAAAATGGTGAGTGGCGTATCACGCCTGTTACTGTCTGCCTCTTCCCGAAGTCGTGACCACATTACAGTGTCAGACTGGTCAAAGCCCTCACAGGCAAATGTTCGCATAAGTCCCGGGGCAATATTCCTTTTGAACATAGCAGCCTCAATAGGCAAAGTCCCGCTACCGCAGAACGGGTCGCAAAGCGGGTATTCATATTTCCAGAAACTTAACATAACCATAGCAGCGGCGATTGTTTCCTTAAGTGGTGCCGCATTTGAAATACGGCGGTATCCGCGTTTATGAAGACCGTCACCCGATGTGTCAATCATAATTGTAACAAGGTCCTTCATGACGGAAAACTGTATCTGGTAGTTTGCACCGTCTTCTTCAAACCACTCAATGCCGTACTTTTGAGAAAGGGAAGAAACGATTGCTTTTTTAATAATAGCCTGACAATCCCGCATACTTGCAAGGGTTGATTTTAAGCAAAAGCCTTTAACAGGGAAAGCGGAATTTTTTGAAAGCCAACGGCTCCAGTCAAGCGCCTTTGTTTTTTCAAAAAGCTCTTCAAAGCTTGTGGCAGAAAACTCGCCAACCTTTATAAGCACACGCTCACCGCATCGCAAGTAAAGGTTAGCTCTTGCTACATCTTCAAATGTGCCAAGGAAAGTAACTCTGCCGTCTTCAACCTTGTGCGTTTCGTATCCAAGCCATTTAAGTTCTTTGGCAATCAGTGCCTCCAACCCGAATATGCAGGGAATTACTATTTCAAATTTATCCATTACGTCTTCCTCTTTTGTTTTTCTTATATCTTCTGTAAACCGAATGTTTCTTTTCTGGTCTTCTTCTTGCAGACTGTCGGTGACCCTTTAAAACAAAATCAACCTGACGTGTCAAAAGGTCAGCACGCACAATCTCAATCTCAATTTTATCGCCTATTTTATAAACCTTTCCGTGACGCCTGCCGATTACCATACGTGAATTTTCATCAAACTCGTAAAAATCGTCTTTAATGGTTTCAAGACGTATAAGCCCTTCAACTGTGTTTTCAAGCTCTGCGAATATTCCAAATGATGTAACACCTGAGATGGTAGCTTCTGCTTCGCAACCTACAAAATCCGCAATGTATGCGGTTTTTAAAAGGTCGGTTGTATCGCGTTCGCAAAGTTCTGCCTCACGCTCTTTCTCGCTTGAATGAGTCGATGCCTCGCCTACAATGTGGCGAAAACAGGAAACGTCCTTTCCGTCTAAAAAGTCTTTTAAAATTCTGTGTATCATAAGGTCAGGGTAACGGCGGATAGGTGATGTGAAATGGCAGTAGTATTTTGTTGCAAGCCCGAAGTGACCGTCACACACAGGTAAATATTCCGCTTTCATTAAAGAACGGAGCATATATGTGCCGATTAGAACTTCGTTAGGAGTATCCTTCACTTCGTCTAAAATCAGTTGCAGGTCTTTTGGATAAACCTCATTTCCCTTTATATAAAGCCCGAAACCACCGATAAAACGTCTGAAGCTTTCGATTTTTTCGCCGTCAGGCTCTTGGTGAACTCGATATACGAATGGAATGTCTGACCAGAATGCATATTCTGCCACAGTTTCATTTGCTACAAGCATAAACTCTTCAATAAGCTTGTGTGCATCGTTTCTTACTACTTTTATAATATCTGTCGGGAATCCGTCTTCACCTAAAACAACTTTTGATTCAGAGAAATCAAAATTAATACTTCCGCGTGCCTTGCGTTTTTTTGCTAAAATACGTGAAAGCTTCAGCATATTTTTAAGCGTTGGCACTATATGGGCATATTTTTGACATAATTCATTATCACCATCAAAAATCTTTGCCACGTTATTGTATGTCATACGCTGGCAGGAACGGATTACGCTTTTAGCAATTTTATTAGATATAACCTGACCGCTTTTATCAATTTCCATAATCACGGAAAGGGTCAAACGCTTCACATCAGGATTCAAACTGCAAAGCCCGTTTGAAAGTCTTTCAGGGAGCATAGGGATAACCCTGTCAGGAAGATAAACGCTTGTAGCACGGCTTGATGCATCGGTGTCAAGGGCAGAGCCGGGTGTAACATAATGTGTAACATCTGCAATGTGAACACCAAGCTCAAAATTACCGTTTTCAAGTATTTTAAGGGACACGGCATCATCAAAATCACGTGCATCATCACCATCAATGGTGAATATTGTTTCGCCTGTAAGGTTAAGTCTTCCCGATACATCTGCATCAGAAATCTCATCAGGGAAATTGTCCGCTTCAAAAAGTGCCTCGCTCGAAAATTCCTTTTCAATGTTATGCTCAAAAATAATAGCCTCGGTAAGAGTTTTTATATCACGGCTGTTACCTAAAACAGACACAACCTCGGCGTAAATATCGCCGTTTTTGGCAAAATCGGTAAGCTCTAAAAGAACTCTGTCGCCGATTTTAGCAGAACCGGGGTCGGTGATTTTAATAGTTCCGAATATTCTTGTGTTATCAGGTATGGCACAGAAGTTATCAGTAAAAACAGCACTTATAGTGGTGTTTCGGCGCTCTAAAACCTCTTTTACGATACCTTCATAACGTCCTCGCTCTTTACCTGTCAGCTTAACTAAAACTTTGTCAGAGTCAATGGCAGTTCCGAGTGAATCTTTTGGTATATAGATATCATCAGGAAAGCTTTCACTGGTGACAAATCCAAATCTGCCTCTTGGATTTGTTCGTAAAATTCCGGGGAACAGAAGATTCTTTTCGCAAACTGCATAGCGGTTCTTTTTGGATAAAAAGATTTTACCTTCAAAAACAAGTTCATCCAGAATATCAGAAAATTCATCCAAATCCTCTTCCGGCACACAAAGAACAAGTGCCAACTCGGAATAGGTTAAAGGCACGTAATCATCTTCATTCATAAATGCAAAAATCTTCTCTTTTCTGTCCATAATATTCCTCCAAAATACATTTTACAATATTTATGTAAAATCATCAAGTAAAACGTAGAAAAAAGTTAAAATTTGTAGGCAAAAACACAAAATCATATTGACTAAAAGGCAAAAAAGATATATAATATAGTGGTATGTAATTTATACAGCGAAAGGATGAAAACTTATGAAAAAGAAGAGCGTTTTACTTCTTATCCTTGTAGTTATCATCGCTACAATACTTAACTGTGTTGCATTTATCGGTTTTGATATTGCAGGCTTTAAGTACGGTGGCGTATTTGATGAAAATCAGGGTATAAGAAAGGGTATCGATTTGGCTGGCGGTTCAGTTATCACATTTAAAGCAAATGCTGAAAACCCAACCGAAGCACAGATGGACATTGTTGAAGGTATTTTCAACACACGTCTTACAGGAGCAGGTTATACCGAAGCAAGAATTTCAAGAGACAACGGCGGACAGATTACAGTTGAAATCCCGGCAGTAACAAATACTGACGAGGCTGCAAGTTTACTTGGTTCAACTGCAAAGCTGACATTCCGTGATGCTGATGGAAACATCGTTTTAGACGGTGCAACAGACATTAAGGATGCGGAATATCAGTATGGTCAGGCAACTGACACTTCATCGGTTGCACAAGCATATGTTTTGGTTACATTAAAGCCTGATGCTGTTGAAAAGTTTGCAGCTGCAACAAGACAGGCAGTATCAAGAACTGCTGAAGGCAAGAACTACATTGCAATCTATATGGACGAGCAGATGATTTCAGCACCAAGCGTACAGAGCGAAATCAATGCTGAAAGCTGTATCATCAACGGTGATTTCACACCTGAAACAGCACAGACTCTTGCAAACCAGATTAAGTCAGGTCAGCTTCCGTTTGACCTTAGTGTAATTACAAAGGAAACAATCGGTGCAGAACTTGGTAGCGATGCACTTCCAACATCAATGATGGCTGCAGGTATCGGCATTCTTTTAATCATGTTGTTTATGATTATTCTTTACAGAATGTCTGGTGTTATGGCATCAATCGCTATGGCAATTTATGTTGGTTTGATTGCACTTGTATTAGGA
Source organism: Clostridia bacterium (assembly GCA_045658645.1). Taxonomy (GTDB): domain Bacteria; phylum Bacillota; class Clostridia; order UBA1381; family UBA1381; genus UBA1738. Next base: position 15,654 of record JAZOVJ010000068.1, read on the forward strand.
CTTATGCGTGTAAACCTAAGCCTTTCAGGTATTGCAGGTATCATAACCTCACTTGGTATGGCAGTTGACGCAAACGTAATTATATTCGAAAGAATGAGGGAAGAACTTAACCTTGGCAAAACAATCAAGGCTTCAGTTGATGCAGGATTTAACAAGGCGTTCTCTGCAATTTTAGACTCAAATATTACAACAATAATTTCTTGTGTTGTGCTTTACCTGTCAGGTATCGGTACAATCAGAGGTTTTGCTGTAACACTTGGTCTTGGCGTAGTAATCAGTATGTTTACTGCAATCGTTGTTACAAAGTTCCTATTAAAGCAGCTTGTTAACTTAAACTTTAAGAACCGTAAGCTATACGGTGCGAAAAACTAAGGGGAGGTATGAAGATTATGAAATTTGCACAGAATAAAACAAAATTTTTAATACTTCCTATCCTTATTATTGTTGTAGGAATTGTTATGTATGCAGTACGCGGCTTCAACTTTGATACAGAGTTTGTGGGCGGTATCAGAATGCAGATTAACGTAGGCTCAAGCTTTAACAACGATGACATTCGTGACCTTGTTGTTGAAACTTGTGGCGAAGTAGCAGCTCCGGTTGTTCAGAAGATTGGTGACGGAACACAGGCTACAATAAAGATGTCTGAGCTTGACCTTGAAACAAAAACAGCTTTAGACAATGCTATTAAAGCAAAATACGGCGAAGAAGCAATTATGTCTTCAAACTCAGCATCTGCAAGCTTTGGTGCGCAGGTTCAGGGAAAAGCACTTATTTATACAATAATTGCAATTCTATGCATCCTTGCATATATTGCAATAAGATTTGAAGTTAAGAGTGCCGTTATGGCAGTATTTGCTCTTGCAATCAACGTACTTGTTATGATGGCTGTATACCTGATCAGCTATAAGCCACTGAACACAACATTTATTGCAGCTATGCTTACAGTTGTTGGTTACTCAATCAACAACACAATCGTAGTTTTTGACAGAATTCGTGAAAATATGCGCGGATTTAATCCAAAACGTGGTCAGAAGGTTGCAGATGTTGTTGATAAGAGTATTGCAGAATCAATGGGCAGAACAATCAATACTACTGTAACAACACTTATCACAATTATCCTTCTTTACATCTTGGGCGTTAACTCAATTAAAGACTTTGCATTCCCGCTAATCGTTGGTGTAATTGCAGGTGCATATACATCAATCTTTATTGCAAGTCCATACTGGGCAAGCTGGAAGCAGTCAGAAGTTGATGCAAAAAACGAAAGAAAGTAATTTAAAAACCGACATTTTCAAAATGTCGGTTTTTTTATGCACAAAAAAGGATTTGCTAAAACAAGCAAATCCTTTTTGTTACTTTTTAAGGTTTAGTGTTCTTTTGTATGCAGCAGTTACGGCATCCATCACAGTTCCTCGGAATGATTTTTTCTCAAGTGCATGAACACCTGCAATAGTAGTTCCGCCGGGGCTCGTAACTTCGTCCTTAAGCTGACCCGGATGCTTGCCTGATTGTTTAACAAGCTCTGCAGAGCCTATAAGGGCATCACAGGCGTAGCTTATCGCCTTTGCTCTTGGAAGACCGCATTTCACACCGCCGTCTGAAAGAGCTTCTATAAACATATAAATCCAGGCAGGTGAGCAGCCTGTGACACAGCTTGCTGCATCAATAAGGCTTTCAGGAATTTCATCCAAAGTACCTGACATCTTCATCATTTCGCAAAACTCGTTAGTATCATTAACACTTTCATTTGCAGCAAACAGAATAATCCCGCGCCCGATGCTGACAGGGGTGTTTGGCATAATGCGAATGGTAGGGTAGCTTTTGCCGGCAAACTCCGCTATTGTATCTATTGATGTTCCGGCTGCCATTGTTACCAAGACAAAATCATCGGTACGCTCTTCTAAAATAGGTGCAATTTCCTTAAACAGCTTTTTTAACATCTGTGGCTTAACGCCTAAAAATATGTATTTTGATTCTTTTACAATTTCTGCATTTGAGGTAGCGATTGCACCTATACTTTCTGCCAAAGCCTCTGCTTTTTTCGGGCTGTGGTCAGATACTGCAATTTCATTGGGAGAAATTGTTTTTGATACGGCAATAGCCAAAGCACTGCCCATATTTCCGCTGCCAATAAAACCGGCTAAATATTTCATATTTTTATCTCCTTAACGGATATGCCCGTTTCCGTAAATTTTATATTTGTAGGTTGTAAGCTCACAAAGTCCCATTGGTCCTCTTGCATGAAGCTTTTGTGTTGAAATACCCATTTCACATCCAAGACCAAACTCTCCGCCGTCAGTGAACCTTGTTGACGCATTGTGGTAAACACTGCTTGAGTCAATGCTGTCCAGGAAAAGCTCTGCTGAGTCACCGTTTTCGGTGATAATAGCCTCGGAATGACCTGTTGAATGGTCATTTATGTGAGCAATTGCATCATTTATATTGTTGCAAACCTTAACTGCAAGGATATAGTCTAAAAATTCTGTGTCAAAATCATCGCATCCTGCACGTGTACCGCCGATAAGTTTATGTGCGGTATCATCGCATCGCAATTCAACTTTGTCTGAAAGTGCATCACTTAACATGGGCAGGAACTTTTCTGCAACGTCTTTATGAACAACACATACCTCACAAGCATTACAGACTGATGGACGGCTTGTTTTCGCATTGTTTATGATGCGGACTGCTTTTTCAAGGTCGGCATCCTTGTCAACATAAATGTGACATATACCTGTTCCTGTCTGAATACAGGGAACAGTAGCGTTATTGACACAAGCAGAAATGAGTCCGTGACCGCCTCTTGGAATTAAAAGGTCAACAAGCCCGTTTGCAGTCATAATTTCCCTGGCACTTTCTCTTGTTGTATCCTCAATAATGCTAATCATTTCCTTTGGTATGCCGTTCTGGCAAAGTGCTTCACGAAGTGCCGAAACAATGGCATTTGCAGAGTTAAAAGCCTCTTTTCCGCCACGAAGCACGCAAGCGTTGCCGCTTTTAAATGAAAGTGCCGCAGCGTCTGACGTAACGTTAGGTCTGCTTTCGTATATTATGGCAATAACACCGATTGGAACGGATACTTTTTTAATCAAAAGTCCGTCAGTACGAGTATGCTCGTCTAATACTCTGCCGATGGGATCAGCAAGCTTTGCCACATCTTCAATTCCGTCTGCCATAGCAAAAACCCGCTCTTTTGTGAGCGAAAGTCTGTCACGCATAACATCACTGATTATCTCTTTACTTTTTTCCACATCAAGCTTGTTTGCCTCTAAAATTGCATCGCAGTTTTCACGTAATTTTTCTGCCATAGCAATAAGTACAGAGTTCTTTTTCTCTTCTGTTAATTGGGGAAGAGACTTCCAGGCACTTCTGGCGCTTTTTAATATTTCGATTGTCGTCATAAAATCACTTCCCAGCAGCAATAAATTTTGTGCCTACGTTTTTGCCCTCTGCAATGTCATAAAGAATTTCAGGGTTGCTTCCGTTGGCAATAATCATATCAATTCCGTGTTCATTGACGTTTTGCGCCGCCTTTATCTTGGTAGACATTCCGCCTGTGCCAAGGGTAGAACCTTTTCCGCCGGCTAAAGCGAAAATTTCAGGGGTTATATTTTCTACAATGTCAATAAGCTTTGCATCTTTATCACATCTCGGGTCGGCGGTATAAAGACCGTCAATGTCAGAAAGCAATACCAGTAGGTCTGCATTTATAGTAGATGCAACAATTGAAGAAAGTGTATCGTTGTCACCAATTACGATTTCATCTGTGGAAACAGTGTCATTTTCATTTATGATAGGTAATACATTCATTTCAAGAAGCCTTGAAAGAGTGTTCTTGAAATTCTGGCGTCTTGTTTCGTTTTCAATATCGAGCCCTACAAGCAAAATCTGTGCAACTGTGTGGTTGTATTCGGAGAATAGCTTATCGTAAGTATACATAAGCTCGCACTGCCCAACGGCTGCTGCAGCCTGACGTGTAGGAATGTCTTCGGGGCGCTTTGCAAGACAAAGCTTTCCAACACCCATTCCGACAGCGCCTGATGAAACAAGCACAATTTCATGACCTGAATTTTTAAGGTCAGAAAGTACTTTGCAAAGCATTTCAACACGTCTTATATTCAGGTTGCCTGTATTGTGGGCAAGGGTTGATGTCCCCACTTTTACAACAATTCTCATAATCTGCTCCTACTTTTTTATAAACTTATATTCTGTTACAGTATCGTATTTCTCGCCTTTTTTCAGGATAGATGTAGGGAAATGTGAATACTTCAGAGCGTTAGGGAAAACTTGCGTTTCAAGACATAGAGCGCCGTACTGAGAATACTTTGCACCATCCTTGCAAGGAATATTAGCGTTCAGGGAATTACTTGTGTATAGCTGAACGGCAGGGAGGTCTGTAAAGCACTGCATGGTAATTCCGGTTTTGTCGCCTGTAAGCTCGGCAAACTTTCTAAAACCTCTGCCATTTAGAACAAAATTATGGTCATAGCCTCTGGAATTCTGTATCTGGTAGCAAGGGTCGTGAATATCTTTGCCAACCTCTTTTGCCATTGTGAAGTCAAAAGGAGTATCCTTAACAGAAGCAATAGTACCATCTGCAACACAAAGGTTGTTATTTGGTGTATAGAAGTCTGAGTTCATCCACAACTTGTGTCCCAATACATCACCTGAATCATGACCGTTCATGTTGAAATAGATGTGTGAAGTCATATTCATAACAGTATCGGCATCGCAGGTTCCCTCATAATGAATTACAAGTGAGTTTTCATTAGTGATAGTATATGTAACTTTGACTTGGGCATTTCCCGGGAATCCCTGGTCGCCGTCCGGAGAGAAAAGTGAAAGAACAAGCTGAGGTTCATCGCTGTCAATTGCCTGAGCGTCCCAAATTTTTCTTGCGAAACCATTAATTCCACCGTGCAGATTATTGTTTCTGCCGAAATCGTTAGCATCAAGAACATATGTTTTTCCATTAAGCTCGAACTGACAATTTTCAATACGGTTTGAGTTTCTGCCAATCAAAGCACCTAAATATGAGCCGTCAGACATACAACCATCTGCAGTTGCACGGCCTAAAGCGACGTCAGTTCCATCAAAAACAAGACGAGTTAAAGTTCCGCCAAGATTAAGAATTTCGGCGGAAAAACCGTTTTTGTTTGAAAGAGTGTACGCTGTTACTTCACCGGCACTTGAATTACCAAAAAATTTTTCTGTTATCATAAGAATTACCTCCAAAAAGTATATTAATTAATTTTAACATATTATAATCCATAATTCAATACCTACATATAATAATCGGCGGTGAAAATTTCCCGCATATCTAAAAATCCCAAAAATTCTTTTTTTACTTTATCGTCAATGGTAAACTGCACATAATTAATGCCGTCAATTGAAGTAAGTGAATTTACAATCTGGTACACAAAAAGCCATTCGGTTTCGGCGTTTTTGCTTATATGAGAGGAAAGTCCGCCAAAAAGGTTTACGTGTGCAGTGCCGGATTTTACCCGTACGTTTATTGAGTTTTCAATGTTAGGAACAATGCGCAGAATTTCAGGGTTTTTGTCCTTGCCCTCTATAATATCCGTAATCATCTCTTTTGCGGTTTTCTCCGGTGTTTTAAGCTGGGAATAGGGGAGCGGGATAAGTCGGTGAAGACGCCTGTCTACAAAATAGATGCGACAATCTTCTGAATTCTTTGGTATTTGTGCTTGTCCTTGATTAAAAATAAAAAAGCCTGTTAAAAGGCAGATTAAAGTAACAGAAATGATTTTTTTCATAATATACCTCCAAATATAAAACCCTCATACCATTATATGAGGGTTTATGGGGTATTATTACATTTTTGCAAGTGCCGCCTCCAGAGCTTGTGCGAACTGGTCAGGGCAACTTGTACCTCGTCCGTTGCAATCAACGCCTTTAAGCCTTTTAATAACGTCATAAACGTTCATACCTTCGGCAAGCTTGGCAACGCCTTGTGTGTTACCGCTGCAACCACGATGGAAGCGGATATTCTTAACAATATCGCCTTCGATTTCAAAATCTATCTGTGCTGAACAAACACCACGTGGTGTAAAAGAAAATTTACCCAAAAATATCAATCCTTTCCGTTAAACTTTTAATATTATACCATAAAATTCACAATAAAGCAATTATTTTAATAGCAGTTTTGTTGACTTAAAAGGGTTTTTGTTATAAAATTATAGGAGAAAAAGTTTTACGGAGAGAAAAATGGATTTTGTAGCAATAGATTTTGAAACCGCAACATCCAAGTGGACAAGTATATGCAGTATGGGCATATGTGTTGTGGAGGATAATAAGGTGAAAGAGGTAAAGGAAATTTTAGTAAAGCCTGAGCCTTTTGAATTTAATGAATATAATATATCAATTCACGGCATAACACCGCAAACTGTTTATACAAAGAAGACCTTTGATAAGTATTGGGACGAGATAAAGCCTTATGTGCAGAATAAGCTGGTGGTAGCACACAATGCATCTTTTGACGTTGGTGTTTTAACAAAGACTCTTGAAATGTTCGGACTTGAGCTTCCTGCATTTGATTATCTTTGTACTGTGAAGCTGTCCCAGAAAGCGTATCCGGAGCTTGAAAGCCATAAGCTGAACGCTTTGGGTGAAAGCCTTGGAATATGCTTTTCACATCACACAGCCTGTGATGACGCTTATGCTTGTGCGAAGGTACTTACGCATATTTTAGAGGATTTTGGGATAAACTCTTTAGGGGAACTTGTGGATAAGTTTGAAATAGGAATTGGCAGGGTATATCCGGGATATGTTGAGCCTTGCCGAAAGAATAAGAAAAAGCTAAATAAAACCAATTGATTTTTGTGCCTGTATATGTTAGAATGTATAGGCATGATATGGGGATGCAACGGCTTCGACGGGGATGTTGAAGCTTCGGAAGCGAGTAGTGCCGGGTAGCACTTTAAACTGTCCAAACTTAAATATAAACGCTAACAAAAATTTAGCTTACGCTGCCTAATCAGGCTGCCGTCTTTCTTAAGAGTACCACGGCTTAAGTAAAGGCGTCTACCCAGTGGTGAACGTGAACCGTCTTTTGTTTTGGGGGCGGTCATGAACTAAAAACTACCGTAGCACGGAACTTGATTGTGAGGAACGTGTGAGGGGAATCTTCTAACACAATCTACACTCGTAGATGCCGGGGTGAATATGTTTTCGGACACGGGTTCAACTCCCGTCATCTCCACCACGTCGCAGCAAACTACGCTGCAATCAAAATGACCACTTACAAAGTGGTCATTTTTTATATGCTCCGTTGCTGCTCCTTTTTCGCAAAAAGGCACGCTCGGCTCACCTGTTCGTTTGTAAACGCACTCACGACGGCTCGCTATCGCTACCACCTTTTTGCGATAGTGTGCCTTCGGCACGGGTGCATCTATATTGCTCTGCTTTGATTGAGAGGGAGTTGAAGCCTAAGAGAGCAAAACATATTAAAAAATCTCCCAAAAAAATCTTGACATTTTCAGATTTTTAGAGTATAATACATTATAAATTTGAATATCACAAAAAGACTGTGACGAAGACGGTCGGATTGCAAAGCTTTGAGAGAGTTGCCGGATGGTGCGAGGCAATGGCGGAACTTTCCAATGACCCATCACTTCTGAGTGGGAGGACCGAAAAGCGAAAGCTCAGTAGACTCCTTCCGTATTGCTGCGTAAAGGCAAAAGGCTTGATAGAGCCTGGTAAGTGACGGAAATATTTTCCGTAATTTGAGTGGTACCGCGGGTTTAATGCTCGTCTCAAAAGTGTTTTTGAGGCGAGCTTTTTGTTTTATTCAAACCGCATAAATCAAAAGGTTTAGCGGAAAAGAAAGGAGACAAAAAAATATGGATTACAATTTGAAAGAAGTTGCAGGCAGAATCAAAGATTTGCGTGAAGCAAAGGGCTACACACCTGAAGAACTTGCAAAGCTGACAGGCGTATCGGTAGAGGATTATATAGTTCTGGAGCAGGGCGAAACAGACTTCAGCTTTACTTTTATCTATAAGTGTGCAAAAGCTTGTGGCGTAGAAGTTGTTGACATCTTGGAGGGTACCAGCACAACTCTTACATCATTTGCGATTACAAGACGAGGCGAAGGTCTTAAGATTATAAAGAAGCAGGGCGTTGTTTATAACAACCTTGCACCAAAGTTCAAAGGAAAGCTTGCAGAACCGTTCCTTGTAAAGTTCCCGTATCTTGCAGAGGAGCAGAATGCACCAATAAAACTAAACTCACATAACGGTCAGGAATTTGACGTTATCGTGAAGGGTTCTCTAAAGGTTCAGGTTGGAAACCACGTAGATATTTTAAATGAGGGCGACTCTATTTTCTATAACAGTATCATTCCGCATGGTATGATTGCGGTGTCGGAAGAAGGTTGTGAATTCCACGCCGTTGTATTAAATCCGCAGGACGGACACTTTAGCGAAGAGTATCCTGAAGCTCCATTCATAGCCGCAAAGACTGCGGCTGCGAATAAGCAGGCTAAAAAGACTGTGGCAGATGACTTTATAGAATCTACATACGATGAAAAAGGCGTGTTCAACGGTATCACATTCAAAAATGCCGATAAGTTCAACTTCGCGTTTGACTGTGTTGACGCTATCGCTAAAAAGTCACCAGACAAGACCGCTATGATGTGGGTTTCAAACGATTTAACAGACCGCAAATTCACATTCAGCGATATGAAAAAGTACTCTGCAAAAACTGCCAATTATTTTGAATCTCTTGGCATTAAAAAGGGCGATACTGTAATGCTTGTATTAAAAAGACATTATCAGTTCTGGTTCTGTATGCTGGCTCTTCATAAGATTGGCGCAATCGCAATCCCTGCAACAAATCAGCTTGTAGAACACGATTTTGAGTACAGATATAAAGCTGCAAAAGTAAAGGCAATCGTTTGCACAGCAGACGGAGACGTGTCAGATGAAGCGGAAAAGGCTGCTGCAGCATTCCCTGGAATGACAAAGATTTTAGTTGGCGGCAAAAAGGACGGATGGGCTGATTTTGACGTTGAAATGGAGCGATTCAGCACACATTATTTCAGAACAGAAGACACACCTTGCGGTGACGACCCGATGCTTATGCTGTTCACATCAGGAACAACAGGCTACCCAAGAATTGCCACACACTCATATAAGTATGCTTTGGGACATTATCCGACTGCAAAGCATTGGCACAACGTAAACCCTGACGGACTTCACTTCACAATCTCTGATACAGGTTGGGGTAAGGCACTTTGGGGTAAGCTGTACGGACAGTGGCTATGCGAAGCAGGTGTGTTTACCTATGACTTTGACAGATTCCGTTCAGAAGATATTCTTCCTCTGTTTAAGAAGTATAACATTACAACATTCTGCGCACCGCCTACAATGTATAGATTCTTCATTAAGGAAGATTTGTCGAAGTATGACCTGTCTTCAATCGAATATGCAACAACTGCGGGTGAAGCACTGAACCCTGAAGTATTTAACCAGTTCAAAAAGGCAACAGGTCTTACAATTATGGAAGGCTTCGGACAGACAGAAACAACTCTATCAATCGCAAACTTTGTTGGTTCTACGCCGAAAATCGGTTCAATGGGACGCCCAAGTCCGTTATATGATGTAGTTCTTCTGGACCCTGAAGGTAAAGAGTGCCAGATAGGAGATACAGGTGAAATCTGTATCCGCACGAAAGAGGGAACACCTTGCGGACTATTCACAGGCTACTATCTTGACGAAGAAAAGACAAAAGACGTTTGGTATGATGGTTTCTATCACACAGGCGACCAGGCTACTATGGACGAAGATGGCTATCTGTGGTACGTAGGACGTATTGATGATGTAATCAAATCATCAGGCTACCGTATCGGACCTTTTGAAATTGAAAGCGTTATTATGGAGCTTCCGTATGTTTTGGAATGTGCAATCACAGCCGTTCCTGACGAAATCCGAGGTCAGGTGGTAAAGGCTACAATCGTACTTGTTAAGGGTAAAGAGGGTAGTGATGACCTTAAGAAAGAAATCCAGGAATACGTAAAATCACGTACTGCACCTTATAAATATCCGAGAATTGTGGAATTTGTTGAAGAACTTCCAAAGACAATCAGCGGCAAGGTACGACGTGTGGAAATCAGAAACAAAGACTTGGAAAAAGCAAATAAATAATGTAAAGAAGTCGGGATTGCCACCGACTTCTTTTTTTGATAAAAGTAATGTACTTGTAAACTATTGTATTCAGACAGTTTTAATGGTATAATAAAGTGAATTCTTGTTAGTCTTGAATTGATATGAGCGTAGTAAGAGTGTCGGATTTTGGCGAAAAATAAAAGCGAGTAATTAACGGAGAGGTAATTCTATGAGTTCAAAAATTAAAATATTGAGAGTGACATTGTCATGTATTTTATTAATATATTCGATTTTTTTCCTCTTAAAGATATTTGCTTTTTTGGGCGAAACGGATTCTCAAATTTTATATGGAAATGAGAAAAGTTTTGCTGACGAAAAAAATATATATGTGATTAATGAACAAACAGGAAATATACATATTTTCGATTACAATGGAACTTTTTTAAAAAGAATACGATTGCCTGCAAAAGGTGGAACAACTTGGGTAACAATGAGCGATGATTTAAAAGCCTATTGCGTAAGAAGTAATATGCTAATTAGTATAGCCGATATAAATTCCATTGAACAACAAGAAGCATACTTTAGCAATCCTAAAGAGTTTTACAGTTCTTTTGAGTCAGAAAATAGTATTGAAAGTGAGATAGAGAAAAATATAGTAACAGTTGGCGCAAATATGACCAAAAAAGAGATCGTACTGGATATTAAAACTTCAATCTTGTCTTTAGAGTTTTGTATGATATTATATGCTATTTGCTTACTTTCGTTTTTTGCTATATCAGGATTATTTAAGAAGTGCTTAAGCGGTATTAATTCCTGATTCGATATGAATTACTGTTAAAAACATTGACATCCAGATTATACAGTCTTTATATAAAGATTGTCGAAAAATGGCGAAATCAAAGAGATATAATTAGAGAGTAGTTTGACTTTGCCTTGTCTTCATTTTTTGCCAACTGATAAATCCATAAATATCGTTGAATAAAAAAGCAACAAAGCATACTACAACGGAAATGTAGCGGAGATCAGAAAAGCTTGCTAAAATCCAAAGTATTATAAGAACTACATCGTTTGTCGCATAAGCAACGGCAAAATATGGACTTCTTCTGAAAGTGAGATACACAGCAAGAAAACTTGTTGTAACAGATAGAGTACTTGGCACTATGTAGGAAGTATTAAAATATTTTAAAATAAAATAGAAAATAGCAGTGATTAAAACAGTAATCAACCACATAAATATAGTTTCTTTAGTAGTGATGCTATTTACCTTTACTTCTGCTCTGTTCCCGTTAAAAGGATTTTTTAGCCAAGATGTAAGCGCAAAAACAGCCATAGGCATTGTCATACCGAGATAAGTTATCATTTCACCATAATAGGCAAATGTGTATGATATTATTCCGTAAAGCAGACTAAATATTACCATCAAAAACTGCCCGAAAGGATTTCCTTTTGCATTGAAAATAAGTGATGTAACACCAATAAGAGAAGCACATAAAGTCAGATAACTTTCTCTGTCGAATATGCAAAATGATGTTATGATTAGTATTACAGAAGAAAGCCATACAGTAATATCGGTTTTTGAAAAATAGTTTTTTAGTTTAGTCATAATATCCTCCAAAAAAAATAAACATCCGCAAGTATATCTTCTAAGACCTAACGATATACAAACGAATGCTCAAGGCTTCGACTACCCGGTGGCAGTATGATTATTTTATTTATTATATTTTAGCATATATAATTTAAAAAAGCAATATAGATTATTTTTTAGTCTTAACTTAATATGAACTATAAAGAGTGCAAGAAAAAGCTGAAAAAAAGAGCCTTCTCCTGATAGGGAGAAGGTTTTAGAAAAATTTGACAGAAAAAGTAAAATGAATAACGATAACTTTCGAAGTTTATGTATTATTACTATATGTATCGGGAATGCTCATCATTTTGAGAAGGCTTATGTTTCGGATTTATTAATCTTTCTTTAAGCGGTTGCCAATGAACAAAGCATAAATCCTTGGAAAAAATTTCTCTGAAATAGCACATAAATAGTTAATAATTACAATTGTAAATACACCCATAATTATAAATTTAGGGACTTCCAACCACTCGTAATCCGGAAGACAAAAAGAAAGTATTTTAAGTAATACTATTCCTATATTAAGGTGTGTCGCATAAATAGCAAAAGAACGGCGGTAGATTGCTCTTGGTTTGATTCGTTCAATAAAAATATCAAGAATGTTCCACAGAGAAAAGGCAGCAATGGTATACACGATTGTCTCAATTAAATAATTACTGATATGTAGTTCCTGCGGAACGATGCTTTTTGCAAGGATATATGACGAAAATACCACTAAAGAAATAATTTGTATTGGTTTCGATGATTTTTTAGAAGCATAGTCGAAAAAATGATAGCCAATGATAGCTCCAATCAGGTAGAAAACAATTGCCATTGGATAATAAAATAAGTCCGTTGGGAGATAGATTCCGAATAAGGACAAAATTGACAAACAAACAACAGATGTTATACCAATGTATTTGTTTTTTACAATTAAAAACAGCAGTGGAGCTGCAAAGGCAAATATAATTATATCGAATATAAACCAAAACGGTATATTACATTTGTAAAATAAAATACCTTTTAATATGCTTTCTAAAGTCAAAGGATATGGAACGTTAGCTTCGGAAAACTTTGAAATAAATGAGTGTGAAGTGAAAATTTCCCAAAGCATCCACACTGTATTCCATAGCAAATATGGGATAACCAAAGTATGTATTCTGGATTTTATTTTTGTCAGATATTTTTTGGGGGTGTATCCTTTGAAAAAAGATATCCCGGACATCATAAAGAACATAGGGACTGCGTATCGTGTGATTGAGCAAGAGAAAAAGTAAGAGAATTTATGATTAAACAATGAAATAAAACTGTCATTCAAAACAGTTGGAGCAAAGTATGAATGTATAAACAAAACAAGTATGCTTAATACAAAAGATACATATGATTTCTTTTTCCAGAAAAGAGTTTCATCTTGACAGTTGTTATTCACATGATTCACCTCTAAAATTTTGTTGAGTTTATTATAGCATACAAGCGTAGTAAAGTAAAGAACAATATTTATTTATCCCAAAAGTTGGGTATCCATTTTATACAGTCTTTATAGTAAGATTGTCGAATATGGGCGAAAGGAAGACAGAAAGATGAAAAATATAAAAATAGGAAAGAAATTTGAAACATCAGCTGTTTCGCTTGGTTGCATGCGAATGGGAGGACTTGATGAAAAAAAGGTTGATGCCATTATGGATACTGCCATAGAAAATGGTATTAGCTTTTTTGACCATGCTGATATTTACGGTGGCGGAAATGCAGAAAAAGTTTTTGGTGAATACTTAAAACGCCACAATGGTCAAAGAGAAAAAATGATGATTCAAACAAAGTGTGCCATTCATGACGGACAGTTTGATTTTTCAAAGGAACATATTTTAAAATCAGTTGACGGAAGTCTTTCCAGGCTTGGCGTGGAATATATTGACGTTTTGCTTCTTCATCGCCCGGATACACTTATGGAACCGGAGGAGGTTGCAGAAGCATTTGATAAATTAGAGTCATCAGGAAAAGTAAAATATTTTGGTGTGTCAAATCAGAATATGATGCAGATGGAACTTTTAAAAACGGCTGTAAAACAACCGCTAATCATAAATCAGCTTCAGTTTTCTGTAACGGAGGCAGGTATGGTAACATCGGGGATGAATGTGAATATGAAGAATGCTGAATCTGTAATGCATGACGGCTCGTTTTTAGAATATAGCAGAATTAAAAATATAACAATTCAGGCTTGGTCTCCGTTTCAGTATGGATTTTTCAAGGGTAATTTTGTCGATAATAAAGAATTTACTGAACTTAATGAAAAACTTGCTGAAATTGGAGAAAAATATGGTCTTAGCAAAACAGGAGTAGCAGCAGCGTGGATTCTTCGCCATCCTGCAGATATGCAATTAATCGCGGGGACAATGAATCCAGAACATCTTAGAGAAATATGCAAAGCATCCAATGTTAAACTTTCTCGTGCAGAATGGTATGAAATTTATCGTGCGGCAGGACATATGCTTCCGTGATGGCGTGCAATATAGATTTTGTGCTTAACTTGATATTAATTACTTATGAAAAACACTTGGCATATATAATTTTAGTTTTCACTTGATATTAACCCACCACAACTAAAGTAAAATGAGGTAATTCTATGAAAAAAATATTTATTTCCAGTATAATAGCTGCAATTTGCCTTTTTACTACATCGTGCGATAAAGGAATTAGAACTTCAGATGTTATTGAAATTCCTGATATCGCTGTATCAGAATTCGCTCTTTGTTCGGGCGACTTAAGAATTGCTTTGAATGGAGACATCGCTCACTTAAAAAAAGAGCCTATCAAAGTAAAAGATGGCTCGGGGGATGGGTTTTCCTGGAGAGAATACGAGTATTATGACATTTCAGTCAAAGCGTTGAAAAGTGATGACTCCGATATAACTAATATTATAAAAATCACAACGTCTTCTCCTGATTATAAAACAAGTAATGGAATAAAAGTAGGTGATAGCGTAGAGGTTTTAAAAGAGCTATATAAAGAACATCTATTTTATCAGAAAAATACAGATAGCGGAAACTATTACTTATACGACCCTGAAAATGATATAGGATTTAAAAAAATACGCTTTTATATAGAAGATGAAACGATAAAGACCATTGAATTAGAAGATTGTATTGATGGCTAAACATAAAGGGGAAACAATATGAAATACAAAGCAAGTGAAAAAAGATACGATTCTATTAAATACAGTAAATGCGGAGAGAGCGGGCTAAAACTCCCTTCAGTTTCTTTGGGACTTTGGCATAATTTTGGAGATAACGCAAGCTATGATAATATGTGTCAAATGTGCTATACCGCTTTTGATAACGGAATAACTCATTTTGATATTGCCAATAACTATGGCCCTGAGGCTGGCAGTGCAGAAACTAATTTTGGAAAAATACTCGGCAAAAATATGAAAAGCTACCGTGACGAAATGGTAATCAGTACAAAGGCGGGATATTATATGTGGCCAGGGCCATACGGTGATTTTGGTAGCAGAAAATACCTGATTTCAAGCCTTGACCAAAGCCTTAAAAGACTGAATCTTGACTATGTTGATATTTTTTATCATCACAGAATGGACCCGAATACCCCGCTTTACGAAACTATGTGGGCTCTTGACCAGATTGTTAAAAGCGGTAAGGCTCTTTATATAGGATTATCTAATTATAATGGCGAAACAATGGAAAAGGCGGCAGAAATATTGAACGAACTGCATTGTCCGTTTGTTATAAACCAGAACAGATACTCTATTTTAGACAGAACCATTGAGAAAAACGGAATATTAGAAAAGGCAAAAGAGCATAAAAAGGGAATGATTATTTTCAGCCCGTTGGAACAAGGTTTGTTAACTGAACGCTATTTAAACGGCATACCTGGGGATAGCCGTGTCAGAACGGACGGAAGATTTTTGAATGAAAGCTCACTTTCAAAAGAAATGCTTGAAAAGATAAGAAAGCTTAATGAGATAGCAAAAAGACGTGGGCAGACATTGGCTCAGATGTCACTTTCATGGGTGTATGCAAAAGAAGAGGTGACAAGTGTCTTAATCGGTGCTTCAAAATCGGAACAGATATTGGAAAACTTAAAGATGGCAGAGAATGTAGATTTCACGGCTGAAGAGCTTGCAGAAATTGATTCAATAGTTCTGTAAAATTAAAAACTCCTTCAAACGAAGGAGTTTTAATTTTTTATCTTATATCATTTACTACAGACTTTGGTGGTTCAAAAAGCTGTTCTGGATTTTCCAACAGCTTTTTAAACAGCTTAAATGCTGAAGCATAGTAGTGTCCGTCACAAATTCTGTCATCACATGTAAATGTGAAGTCAATTACTCTGCGCTTTTCCGGCTCGCCGTCACAATTCAGTACGTATTCGCTTCTTTTTGCACCCATAGTGATGAAAACAGGAAGGTTACCGAAGTTGTATAGGTGATGAACAACCGGAGGAATTCCTAAGGAACCAAGGTTACTTATAAACATAGAGCCGTGAAACGGACTGAGCTTTGTCAGAGAACGGGGAAGCATACCGAAGTAGTCCAAAAATCTTAATGCACCTACGGCAAGCTTCAAAAGTACTCGTGGAAGATGTACCAATAGTCTTGCTACGGTATCCATACCATTCTGGTCGCCCTCTTGCTTATTTTCGATAAGAATTTGTGTAAGTTCATTATAAATATCCGGTAAAGTGTCTTCCGGCGAAGCAGTAAGCTTTACCACAGATTCCGGAGCGTTGAGTTTAAGCTTTTTCTTTATTGTAAGACAGATTTCGATATTTTTTCTTGCATAAACACGCTGACCTCTTATATAGCGGTTAATTCCGGGTCTTTGCGAAATAACTCTAACGTATGCTGCCATAAAAAGATGCATCATACCAAGACCTGTCATACCTTCTTTTCTCTTTTCACGAATTAAATGCTCGCATTTTGAAATATCAACTGTTGCATAAAAAGAATTTGCAGCACCCATTCTGCTTGACATAATAAACGGAGAAATTGCATCCATTGGCATGCCGCCACGGATTCTTCTTCCTTCTCTTCGAATCATCAAAACACCACACATTTCCTTAATATTTTTAATTGTGTCATGTCATAAAAATGCTTAAAAACTGGTACTTTTGTGACGTGATACAATACTTATGAAACATTATATCATAAAATTCGACAAAAAACAATAATAATTGCATTTTTT
>JAZOVJ010000069.1:0-7155 GCA_045658645.1 Clostridia bacterium
CCAGAATAAGTTTTCTCTAATGTTTTTGAGCGTGTAACGGCTGAGTCTTAAGCTTGATGAGACATCGGTAAGTTTACTGTTTATAAGAACAATATCCGCCGCATCTATTGCAACGTCTGTACCCTGACCGATAGCAATACCTATATTGGCAGATGTCAGAGCAGGTGCATCATTTATTCCGTCACCAACCATTATCACCTTGCCGCGTTTTTTTAGCTCTACAACAGCCTTCGCTTTTTCGTCAGGAAGAAGCTCTGCAACAACTTCGTCCACGCCTGTCTGTAACTTTACTGCCTCTGCGGTACGCTGGTTATCACCGGTCAGCATAACAACGGTAAGACCCATATTTTTAAGCTGACGTATCGCCTCGGCACTGTCGGTTTTAATACTGTCCGAAACGGCGATTATGCCGATGCAGTCGCTGTCTTTTGCAAAGAAAAGCGGTGTTTTGCCGTTTTCAGAAAGCTTTTCAGCCTGATTTTTCAGTGTATCTGATACGGCAACTTTTTTTGAAATAAACTTCAGGTTTCCGCCTGAAATGAACGAGCCGTCTATTGTGGCAACAGCACCATTTCCTGAAAGAGCCTCAAAGTTTTCGGTTTCAAGTGAAGTGATGCCGTTTTCTTCAGCCTTTTTAACAATGGCTTTTGCCAGAGGATGTTCACTTTTTTGTTCAAGAGAATAGGCAAGCTGTATAAACTCATTATAATCAATGTTTTCAGGGATAATATCGGTAACCACCGGCATACCTTCGGTTATTGTACCGGTTTTGTCAAGCGCTATAAATTTTGCTCTGCCTGTTTCTTCCAAAGCGGCTGCGGTTTTAAACAGGATACCGTTTTTTGCACCAACCCCGCTTGAAACCATAATTGCGACAGGTGTTGCAAGCCCCAAAGCACAAGGACAGCTTATTACGAGTACGGAAATTCCGTGAGTAAGTGCAACGGAAATGGATGCACCTGTAATAAGCCATACAATGAAAGTTAAGGTTGCTATACCGATAACTGTTGGAACAAAAATCCCCGACACTTTATCTGCAATTTTTGAAATGGGAGCTTTTGAGCTTGCGGCATCTGAAACCATTTCAATAATCTTTGAAAGTGTAGTATCCTCTCCAACCTGTGTGGCTTTGCACTTTAAAAACCCTGAAAGGTTAGCGGTTGCAGCAACAACATTGTCGCCTGCTTCCTTGTCAACAGGTATGGATTCTCCGGTTATAGCCGCTTCGTTTACGGCGGAATGACCCTCTAAAACAACGCCGTCACAAGGGATATTTGAGCCTGGCTTAACAAGGAAAATATCTCCGCATTTAAGCTCGGATGCGGGGATTTCGACTTCTGTGCCGTCCCTTATAATCAAAGCCGTATCGGGTGCAAGAGCCATAAGACTTTTTAGTGCATTTGTTGTTTTACCCTTTGAGAGTGCCTCTAAAAACTTTCCTACTGTGATAAGCGCCAAAATCATAGCAGCACTTTCAAAGTAAAGCCCGTGTAGAATATGCCCTGCGTGGTTTGGCTCTGCAGTCATCTGAAACATAAGGAAAATGCTGTATATAAATGACACACCCGAACCAAGTGCCACCAAGGTATCCATATTTGGTGAGCGTTTTATAATCCCGCGAAATCCGTTTATAAAAAACTTTTTATTGATAAAAAGCACACAAGCCGACAGTATTAATTCCAGAAGTGCAATAGCCATAGGGTTGTTGCTGAAAAATTCAGGAACGGGAAACCCCCACATAACAGCGCCCATTGAAAAATACATAAGCACTATTAAAAATATGCAGGACAGAATCAATCTTTTAATAAGTGCTTTTGATTCGTCCTGTGGCATATCGGGGGAATTTTTTTCATCTTTTTTAGCTGACGTTAAGCTTGCACCATAACCGGCATTCTTAACTGCCAGAATAATTTCGGAATCGGTGGCAGTTCCGTCTACGTTCATAGAATTTGTCAAAAGGTTGACAGAACATTCAGTAACACCTGAAAGCTCTGAAACTGCCTTTTCCACTCGGGCAGAGCATGCGGCGCAAGACATACCGGTAACGTTAAATCTTCTCAATAATATCACCTCGCAGTTGTGCTTAAAACTCCGGAAAATGCCGGAGTAAATATTATTTATGATAGTTTTCGTTTGCTAAAATTTTAAAGCTTCTGTAAATCTGTTCTAAAAGAACTACTCGCATAAGCTGATGGGGAAGTGTGATTTTGCCAAAGCTTAAACGAAGCCCAGAAAGCTCTTTTACCTTATTGTGAAGCCCCAAAGACCCGCCAATAATGAAAGTCAGATGGCTATGCTCCATTGACAGATATTTAATCTTGTCGGCAAGTTGTGGGCTTGAAAGCTGGTCACCCTCAATGCAGAGAGTTACAACATAGCTGTTTTTCGGAATTTTTGAAAGAATTGCTTCGGCTTCCTTTTCCAAAACCATATCACATTCTTTTTGCGATGCATTCTCGGGAATTTTTTCGTCACGTACTTCAACCACAGATGTCTTTGCAAAACGTGACAGACGCTTTAAATATTCCGATATGGCATCGGTGAAAAACTTTTCTTTTATTTTTCCTACGCAAACTACAGTAATATTCATCTAAAGCATGACACCTCAAATCTTGCTGCAACGGAAAGAGTTGCATCTTTATCTAAAATAACGCCATTTTCCTCTAAATACTGCTTTGCTGTTGTATATGCTGCGGTTGGCGTATTGTTTTCATTTGACAAGTGACCAAGCATAATGTGTTTTGTGCCTGATTTTATAAGCTCAAAAACGGCTTTTGATGCGTCCGTGTTCGATAAATGCCCAACGTCACTTAAAATACGGCGTTTTAAAACAGCAGGGTATCGTCCGTTTTTCAGCATATCAACATCGTGATTTGATTCCAACAAAACCGCAAGGCTTCCTGATAAATGATTAAGAACATTATCATTCATCCTGCCAATGTCGGTGGCAAGGGACAGCTTTTTTTCACCAAGAAAAAAATTGTACCCGACAGGGTCTTGAGCATCGTGCGGAATAGAAAAAGGACGCACTCCTATAGTACCAATTTCAAAATCAATATCGGGAGTAATATATTTGATATTACTGCTATCAATTTTGCCAAGGTCCATATATTCGTGTGTCTTTAAAGTAGCAAAAACAGGCAGGTTATATTTTCTTGAAACAATACCTGCGCCTTTTATATGGTCGCTATGCTCATGGGTTATGAGCATAGCGGAAATGTCATTAGGATTAACCTTTGCCTTTAAAAGTGCCTCTTCAAGCTTTTTTGCAGAAAGTCCGCAATCGATTAAGAGAGTGGTCTTCCCGTCAGAAATAAGTGAACAGTTGCCTGAAGAACCGCTTACCAGGGATAAAAACATAAATTCACCTTTATTCTGTGTATAGAACTCGTTTGATATATCCGCCAAGCGCTGCAAACTTTTCCTCAAAATTTTCATAGCCACGGTCGATGTGGTGGATATCAACGATTTCGGTTGTGCCGTCTGCCATAAGTCCTGCAATTATCATCGCCGCACCACCTCTTAAGTCAGTTGCGTGAACGGTTGTACCCATCAGGTGGTCAACGCCGTTTATAATTGCAAGCTTACCCTCAACAGTAATGTCCGCACCCATTCGCTTAAGCTCGCCAACGTAGCGGAAACGGTCGTCCCACACGCCTTCGCGTGCCGTGCTTGTTCCTGCAACAGTTGAAAGATATGTAACAAGCTGAGGCTGCATATCCGTAGGATAGCCGGGGTATGGAAGAGCGATAAAGTTTATCTTCTTAAGCTTCTTTCTGTTATCAACATAAACACGAACGCTGTCGTCAAATTCTTCAACGCAAATACCTGACTCAATAAGCTTTGCACTTATGCATTCCAAGTGCCTTGGGATTACGTTTTCGATAGTAACATCGCCGCGGGTTGCCGCTGCTGCAATCATAAATGTACCTGCTTCAATCTGGTCAGGGATTATAGAGTGAACACCGCCGTGCAGCTTCTCGACACCTGTAATCTTAATAGTATCGGTACCTGCACCTCGGATTTTCGCACCCATTGCATTCAGGAAGTTTGCAAGGTCAACTATGTGTGGCTCTTTTGCCGCATTTTCCAAAACGGAAACGCCTTTTGCACAAACTGCTGCAAGCATAACATTAACAGTTGCACCAACAGAGGTTACGTCAAAATAAACGTGGGCACCAATAAGCTCGTCCGCCTCTGCCTCAACTTTAGCGTAACGTACAGCACATTCCGCACCAAGCGCCTCAAAGCCTTTGATGTGCTGGTCAATCGGTCTTGTTCCAAAATCACAACCGCCGGGGCAGGGAACTACACATTTTCTGAAGCGTCCTAAAAGCGCACCCATAAGGTATGATGAACCACGCATTTTTCTTGCAAGAACATCGTTTGGCTCATGTGAGTTGATGCCTGTGCAGTCAATTACAACAGTATTCTTGTCGATCACATCAACGCTTGCACCCAAATCACGAAGTATGTCTAAAAACAAGGTAACGTCTTTTATGTCAGGAAGATTTTCAAGTCTGCACTTGTCATTTATCAATATACAGGCAGGGATAATAGCAACGGCGGCATTTTTTGCGCCGGAAATAGAAATTCTGCCCCTTAAAGGATTACCGCCTTTTATAAGCAATTTCTCCACAATTTCACTCTCCTTGGCTATTGTAATATAGGAATATGTGCATAATTTTGCAACACAAAAAAACCGAATTTAATTTCTATAATACAGTATAACATAAATCTTTTAAAAAAGCAAAAGAAATATTGAAATTTTGCAAATTTTTGCAAGAAAAAAACAGAGGAATAAAATTCCTCTGCCAGATCCTTACAAAATCAAACTGCGCGTGTTACCTTTCCTGAACGCAGACAACGGGTACAAACATTAACAGACTTTGTGTTTCCGTTTACAACGGCTCTTACCTTTTTAATGTTAGCTTTCCAAGTTCTGTTTGATCTTCTGTGTGAGTGGCTGACCTTAATACCGAAAGATACGCCTTTTCCGCAGATATCACATTTTGCCATTTTCTGAGCACCTCCAATTCATTTGCATTATCAAAACATTAGTATTCTACCACAAATTTTTAAAGAATGCAAGCGTTTTTGTAAATTTTTTTAAAATAATTGAATATACGGTTGATTTTTTTTGAAAAAAGGTCAAATATTTGTTAAATTTAATTGAAATTATATAGGTTTTGGTATATAATAAAAATGTATACGTATGACCAAAAATAAGGCGGGCGAGAGCTTGGCACAAGTTAAGGAAGGGTTTTAAAATGAAAGAAATGAATTTTAAAATACATCTTACAAAGGTAATAGACGAATTTTCACTGGAAAAAATTCACGCATCAACCGATATTGATAAAGTGATGATAGACACTCCGGAAATCAACAGACCGGCACTTCAGATTGCAGGATTTTATGACTATTTTGACCCGAAGCGTCTTCAGGTTATCGGAAAGGTTGAGCTTACCTATCTTGAGCAGTTTGCAAGGGATAAAAGATATGAGCTTATGGAAGAGCTTTTCAAAAGAAAGGTTCCTGCAATAATTCTTACCCGTAATATGCACATACTTCCGGAAATGGTTGAACTTGCCCAGAAGTATGACGTGACTCTTCTTCGCACAGAGGAGAGTACATCGAGCATAATGAGTGCTATGATAAGCTACTTAAATGTTCAGCTTGCGCCGAGAAGAACACGTCACGGCGTTTTGGTTGAAGTATACGGTGAAGGCGTTTTGATTATGGGCGAAAGCGGTGTTGGTAAAAGCGAAACTGCAATCGAACTTTTAAAAAGAGGTCACCGCCTTGTTGCAGACGATGCCGTTGAGATAAAAAGAGTATCGTCACGTACTCTTGTAGGCTCATCGCCTGATATTATCCGTCACTTTGTTGAACTTCGGGGCATCGGTATTGTTGACGTTAAGGAAATTTTTGGTATGGGTGCTGTAAAGGATACCGAAAGCATCAATATGATAATTCATTTAGAGCCTTGGGTTGAGGGAAAACAGTATGACAGACTTGGAATGCTTGATGAATATACCAACATTATGGGTATTAATATTCCGTCCCTTACAATTCCTGTAAAACCGGGCAGAAACCTTGCAATTATTATAGAGGTTGCATCTATGAACAACCGTCAGAAGCGTATGGGATATAACGCTGCGGTTGAACTGAATAACAGACTTATGCGTGAAATGAATAAAATGACCGATTAATGAAAGGACGCATTTAAAAATAGTATGGAAATAAAAAAGAATGAATTGTTAAAAAATCATACATCCTTTAAAATCGGCGGACCGGCAGACGAATTCGCCAGCGTTAGTAACGAACAAGAAATTATAGAACTTATAGGATACGCAAGAAAAAAGGGAATTCCTTATACCATAATGGGTAACGGCTCAAACCTTTTAGTGAGCGATAAGGGTATAAGGGGTCTTGTTATAAAGCTTTCAAAAGGCTTTGACACCACGGAAGTTATCGGCGATAAAATTATAGCAAAATCCGGCATACTTTTATCAAAGCTTTCAAATATAGCACTTGAAAACGGGCTTTCAGGCATTGAATTTGCATCAGGAATCCCAGGGAGTTTGGGCGGTGCTATATATATGAATGCAGGGGCGTACGGCGGTGAGATTAAGGATGTTATAGAAAAGGTGACATACTTATCAGACGGTGAAATTAAAACTGCCGAAAAGTGCGACCTTGATTTCGGATACCGCCACAGCAGATTTTCGGGAACAGAAGATATTGTGTTATCAGCGGAAATTCAGCTAAAAAAGGCGGACAAAACCGAAATACGTGCAGCGATGGACGATTTTAAAGAACGCAGATGTTCAAAACAGCCACTTGCTATGCCAAGTGCCGGAAGTACATTCAAAAGACCGGAGGGGTATTTTGCAGGGAAGCTGATAGAGGATGCCGGGCTTAAAGGCAAAAGAATAGGCGGAGCGCAGGTTTCACAAAAACATTCGGGATTTGTAGTAAACACAGGTGATGCAACCGCACAGGATATTTTGGATTTAATAAAATTTATACAGGATACAGTTTACGAAAAATTTGGAGTAAAATTAGAAACAGAAGTAAAAATGCTGGGGGAATTTTAATGCAGTTTACAATAGTGACCGGTATGAGCGGTGCAGGAAAAACACAGGTAATACG
>JAZOVJ010000070.1:0-17479 GCA_045658645.1 Clostridia bacterium
ATTGCAAACCAATACGCTATTAGCGCAATTCCTACCCTTTTAGTTTTTAAAAATGGTAACATTATTAATAAAACCGTTGGCGTAGTTTCTAAAACAGAAATTTTAGCTATGCTAAAATAATTATTAATTAAAGCTAAAACACCGTTTAGTTAAAATTCTAAACGGTGTTTTTTTATTTTTAAATTTTAAATTATTCAATTGGTGGCTCGGTAATATTTTTATACTCTTCTTTTAAATACTCGTATTCTTGAACTAACGGGGTTTCATCTTCAACGTCGGGCGTATCGCTACCAATTATTATAAACATATTAACGTCTCTTTGATGGTCTTTATAATAGTTTAAAAAGGCGCTTAAGCCCTTAACACCCTCAAGCTTTGAAGAAAGCCACGCAAATTGCTTAAAGGTAAAACAATCTTTTGGCAAATTAAGCTCGGTTAATGAAGTTAAAGTAGCAAAAAAGTTTAATAAAGAAGGACTTGACCCAAATAGACCAGATAGAGATGTTTCTAAATATAGAAAAAGTCCCTTATTTGCAGAATTGCAACAACCTATAACTTGGAACCCAAGTAGAATAAGAAGAATACTTGAAAACCCAATATATGCAGGCATAAATGTAACTAATAGAAGAAAAAAAACTAGAAATGAAAAGGGCAACAAAAGTCATACAGTTAATTCTGTTGAAAATTGGGTATTCTCTAACAATTTAAAAATAGTTAGACAAGATGAAAACTTTTGGAACTCTACATTTGAAATTGTTGGGTATGATATAGAACCACTTATTACTTGGGAAATGTATGTTGAGGCACAACAGATTAAAGAAAAGAACAGTAAAAATGTTGCATTAAGAGAAAAAACAAATTATTTACTAAAAGATTTGCTTTTCTGTGGTAAATGTGGTAGAGCAATGAATGGGTCTGTAAATCACAGAGACCCCAAACACACATATTACTATTATAGGTGTAATAAAAGAGCATATTTAGATGCTTGTAATCAAGATAGTGTAAGGTGTGAAGTGGTTGATAATTATGTTATGGCAGTTTTGTCAGACAGTCTCATTTTGTTTATGGTAGATGATATTATGAGAGAAGAAAATGGAAATATCAACTCAATAAAGGAAAAATATAATGAAGAGATAGCAAGTATTGAAAAAGATATAAACAAGTGTGATACTGCCATTTTAAATCTTCTAGAAGTGATTAAATCTTCAAGCACAATAGACATAGTAAAAGAAACTTTATCAACAGAGATAAGTAGAGAACAACAAAAAAAGGCAAGGTTGGAAACTGAACTAACTAGATTAAAAATCAAAGCAGAAACTGAATGTAGAACACAAGCAGATATTGATGGTTTTTATGAAGCATGGAGAAATGCAGATTTTTCAAAAATGAGTTTTGATTTGAGAAGGTCTTTCTTTGTAAAGTATATTGATAAAGTTGTTTATTATGACCCAAAACATATTGATATTTATATAAAGGTAAATAAGACAAGAAGAAAACTAGAACTCACAGAAGACCAACAAAGGAAGATTGAGTGGAAATTAGAACAAAATGCCAAAAAAAAGAAGAGTGATAAGAGAGTTAATAAGTTTGTAGAAAGGTTAAAAAGCATTGGAAACACTAATTTTGAATGGATGTGGCATTTCTTATATGAACCCTTGTAAGTGCGGATACTTCGGTGATGCAAACCGAGAATGTACCTGCACGCCGGCACAGATAAACCAATATCATTCAAGAATTTCAGGCCCGCTTCTTGACAGGATTGATATTCAAATAGAGGTTGCAAATGTAAACTACAAGGACTTGAGCAGTACAGAAAAAGGTGAAACCTCGCAGGAAATAAAGGCACGTGTAAATAACGCAAGGCAAATCCAGAGGGAACGCTATAAGGAATTTGGCATATATGCAAACTCGCAGCTTACAGCGGGAATGCTTTCTGAGTTCTGCAGACTTGGTGAGGCGGAAAACAACATATTAAAAATGGCATTTGATAAGCTTGGTCTTTCGGCAAGAGCGCACTCAAGAATATTGAAAGTGGCAAGGACTATTGCAGATTTATCAGGCGAGAAAGATATAGCTTCAGCGCATATTGCCGAGGCTATTCAGTACAGAAATTTAGACAGAAAATTTTTTGGCTGATTTTGAAAAAATATGACGAAAAACCCTTTAAAAATTTTATAAAGTATGATACAATATTAAGTGGAAAAATTTTTGGGTTTTTGTTTTGTGATGGATTGCAAAAGGGGACACTAAAAACCTCTTTACAAAGTAAAACATATATTTTATAATAAAAAGCGAAAACAAAGAAAAACCAAATAAAACAAAATTATGGAGGCGTCGATATGTATAAGTCAGATTTTGAAATAAGAAAAGAAATTTGCGAAATCGGTAGAAGAATTTATATGGATGGTTTCGTTGCAGCGAATGACGGAAACATCTCAGTCAAGATTGACGAAAACACATTCTTCACAACACCAACAGGCGTATCAAAGGGATATATGACACCTGATATGATCTGTAAGGTTGACGGACAGGGAAACTTAAAGGAAGCAAATAAGTGGAAGCCGTCATCAGAATTCAAGATGCACCTTAAGGTGTATCAGGAAAGACCGGACGTAAACGCAGTTGTTCATGCACACCCACCGATAGCAACATCATTTGCTATTGCAGGAATTGCTTTGGACAAGCTTATTATGCCGGAAGCTATCATTTTCCTGGGTGCTGTTCCAATCGCACAGTACGGAACACCATCAACAATGGAAATTCCTGAATCACTTCAGCCATACATACAGGATTATGATGCAATTCTGCTTGCAAACCACGGCGCACTTTCATTTGGCTGCGACCTTAATACTGCATTCTTCAGAATGGAATCAACAGAATTCTATGCGAAGCTTCTTTATTACAGTACAATGCTTGGCGGTGCAAAGGAAATTCCTTGCGGCGAAGTTAAAAAGCTTATTGATCTTCGTAAGGCATTCAATGTACCGGGAAGACATCCGATGGAAAAGCTTTGCCCGGGATGTTATGAAGACGGAACATGTGACCTTACACCGTCTGAAGCAAATGAAAAGATTGGTGCAGAGCCATCTGCTGCATATCACGGATTTAAGCCGCTTGATTCACAGCTTAAGTATTACGAAGAACACGGCGAAACATGTTCATGTTCATCAAAGAAGATTGATGATAAAAATGTTGATGCTATCGTAGCTGAAGTTACAAAGAGAATTTTGGAGCAGTACGGCAAATAATAGCAAGGCTTGTTTTAAAAGTAGATAGGAAAGGATTTTATCTATGCACATCAATGAAAATGAACTTTCAAAGCTTGTAAAGAATGTAATCCTTGAAATGAATGGTTCAGGCTCTAAAAAGCCATACGCACCATCAGGCTCTAAAAAGCAGATTGGCGTTTTTGACACAATGGAAGAAGCTTTGGCTGAGGCAAACAAGGCTTATACTCTTTTTAAGCATTATAATAAAGAACAAAGAGAAAAGATTATTGAAAAGATAAGAGAACTGACAAGAGCAGAAGCTGAAATAATGGCTGAAATGGCAGTTCGTGAAACAAAGATGGGTAATGTTTACCACAAGATTTTAAAGCATCACCTGGTTGCAGATAAAACACCGGGAACTGAAGATCTTGAATGTAAGGCATTATCAGGGGACAGAGGTCTTACTTTGGTGGAGATGGCACCTTATGGAATTATCGGTGCAATAACCCCGTCAACAAACCCGACCTGTACGGTAATCTGTAACAGTATCGGAATGTTGGCAGGCGGAAATGCGGTTGTATTCAACCCGCATCCTCACGCAAAGGAATGTTCTGCTTATGCAGTTGACCTTGTAAACCGAGCAGTGCTTGCTGCAGGCGGACCTGAAAATATTGTTACAACAGTAAAGAATCCTACAATGGAAACTTCAAATACAATGGTCAACCATCCGTCAGTTAAGATGCTTGTTGCAACAGGCGGACCGGGCGTTGTGAAAATGCTTTTATCAAGCGGTAAAAAGGCAATCGGTGCAGGTGCAGGTAACCCGCCGGTTATCGTAGATGATACTGCTGATGTTGAAAAAGCAGGTAAGGATATTATTGCAGGATGCACATTTGATAACAATCTGCCTTGTATTGCGGAGAAAGAATGTTTCGTTTTGGACAGCGTTGCAGACCAGTTGATTGATTCGATGAGAAGAAACGGTGCATATCTGTTAAGAGGCGACCAGATTAAGAAGCTTGAGGATACTGTTTTGGTAGAAGTTCCGGGAAAGAATCCTGGGGATGCTCCAAAGAAGGTTATCAATAAGGACTGGGTAGGTCGTGATGCGAAAAAGATTTTAGCTGCAATCGGTATTGACGTTGGTGACAACATTACTTGTATCATCTGTGAAACCGAGTTCTCACATAGTTTTGTTCAGGTAGAGCTTATGATGCCTATTCTTGCAATCGTAAGATGCCAGACTTTTGAACAGGCAGTAGATATGGCAGTTAAGGCAGAACACGGAAACAGACATACAGCACATCTTCATTCGAAGAATGTTGACCATATGACATCTTATGCAAAAGCAATCTGTACTACAATTTTTGTTAAGAATGCTCCAAGCTATGCTGGTATAGGCTTTAACAGTGAAGGTCACACAACCTTTACTATTGCGGGACCGACAGGCGAGGGTATTACTTCAGCAAGAAGCTTTACACGTCAGAGAAGATGTGTATTGGTAGACAGCTTATCAATAATATAAGGAGGGATACCTATGCAGATAAATGAAAATGATATCGCAAGAATGGTACAGGCAGTTTTACGTGAAATGAATGCAGAAGCTGAAGCACCAAAGCCACAGAGTGCTGCTTCCGGTACTCCTGGTAAGGCAAGAGTTGCAGTTTTAACTGCAAAGGAAAAGCTTGAAATTAAAGAGTATCCAATCCCTGAAATCGGCGATGACGATATTTTGGTAAAGGTTGAAGGTTGCGGTATTTGCGGAACTGACGGCCACGAATACAAAAATGACCCATTCGGTCTTATCCCGGTTGTTTTAGGACACGAGGGTACAGGCGAAATCGTAAAGATGGGTAAAAATGTTAAAAAGGACAGTGCAGGAAAGCCTTTGGCACTTGGCGATAAGGTTGTTACCTGTATGATTTTTAAAGACAATCCTGACATTACAATGTATGACTTAAATAAGCAGAACGTTGGAGGTGCTGATGTTTACGGACTTCTTCCGGATGATGACATTCACCTAAACGGCTGGTTTTCAGATTACATAGTAGTAAGAGGCGGCTCAACAGTATTTAATGTTAGTGACCTTGATCTTGATTCAAGAATACTAATTGAGCCATGTGCAGTTTTAATTCACGCAGTTGAGCGTGCTAAAACTACAGGAATTTTGAAATTCAACTCCCGTGTTGTTGTACAGGGCTGCGGACCAATCGGTCTTATCTGTATCGCAGTTCTTCGTACAATGGGTATTGAAAATATAGTTGCAGTTGACGGTAACGCGCAAAGACTTGACTTTGCAAAGAGAATGGGCGCTGACCACACTGTAAACTTCACAGAGTTTAAGGGCATTGAAGCGTTGGCTGACGGCGTTAAGGATGCATTCGGCGGATACCTTGCTGATTTTGCATTCCAGTGCACCGGTTCACCGATTGCTCACGCAAACATCTATAAGTTCATCCGTGCAGGCGGCGGACTTTGTGAACTTGGATTCTTTATTAACGGCGGCGATGCTACAATTAACCCGCACTTTGACTTATGTGCAAAGGAAATCACACTTGTTGGTTCTTGGGTATATACACTAAGAGATTACGCAACAACGTTTGATTTCTTGAAGCGTGCAATTGCAATCGGATTACCGATTAAAGAGCTTATTACTCATAAGTTTGACCTTGACAATATTGATGAAGCGTTTAAGGCTAACATCGAACAGAGAGGTCTTAAGATTGCTTATGTGGATAAAGACCTTATATAAGAGAGGTAAAAAAATATGCCGGACGCAATTGGAATAGTTGAGATGTATGGATATGTTGCGGCAATGAAAGCGGCTGATGCGGCGGCAAAAGCGGCTGATGTTAAGATAATTGCTATCGATACAAACAGACCTGCAAACCCGAGAGAAAAGGTGCCGCTGATTACGGTGGTAAAGATGCAGGGAACAGTATCAGCAGTTACAGCAGCGGTTGAAGCGGCGGCAGATATGGCAAATCAGGTTACCGGACTTATCCAGAAACACATAATAGCAAGACCGACTAATGATGCACAAAAAATGGCACTTCGCTCAAGCGTGGGAAGAGAAAAAGTTGGTCATATAAAGAATAACGCATAAAAATAATATTTTTCAAAGTGCAAAGCACGGAAAGGATTTTAAAAATGGAAGCATTAGGAATGATTGAAACAAGAGGACTTACAGCATCAATTGAAGCAGCAGATGCTATGACAAAGGCAGCTAACGTAACATTGGTAGGAACAGAAAAGATTGGTTCAGGTCTTGTATCTGTTATCGTAAGAGGTGACGTTGGAGCAGTTAAGGCAGCAGTTGAAGCAGGCGCACAGGCTGCATCAAGATTAGGCGAGTTAGTTGCTCAGCACGTAATTCCTCGTCCAAACGGTGACGTTGAAAAAATTCTACCTACAATCTAAATCATACATAGGAAGGAACTTTAATCATGGAGTTTTCTCTTGGATTAGTTGAGGTCTCAGCTCTTGGCAACGCAATAATGATGCTGGATGAGATGCTCAAGGTTGCAGATGTTGAATTTATCGGCGTGGAGAGAAAATTAGGCGGAGCTTTGGTAACTGTTGTAATTCGCGGAAGCGTGTCAGCGGTTACAGCATCAGTTGAAGCAGGAAGACAATTTGCACAAAAAGCAGGAGTTTTAAAGGCGGCAGAGGTTATTGCACGTCCTCATTCTGAAATCCTGAAGTTTTTAAACTTACCGGAGAATGAGAAGAAAGAAACCCCTAAAACTGAGGCAAAGGTAGAGAAGCCTGTAGAGGCTGAACCTGCAAAAAAGGCTGAAGTCAAGGCAGAACAGCCTGCTGTAAAGAAAGAGGCAAAGCCAAAAGCAGCGCCGAAAACAACAAAAACGGCAACAAAAACAACGAAATCTAAAGCCAAAAAGGCTTAAGATATAAATTACCCGAAAGGGCAAAACAAATAAGTTAAATAGAGCTATAAGCTCAGAAAGTAGAGGTAATTAAAATGGCAGTAGAAGCATTGGGAATGGTTGAAACAAGAGGTCTTGTAGCTGCAATCGAAGCTGCAGATGCTATGGTTAAGGCTGCAAACGTACAGCTTATCGGAACTGAAAGAATTGGTTCAGGTCTTGTAACTGTTATGGTTCGTGGCGATGTTGGTGCAGTTCAGGCTGCAACAGATGCAGGTGCAGCAGCTGGTTCAAAGCTTGGTGAACTAATTTCTGTACACGTAATCCCACGTCCACACGGCGATGTTGAAAAGATTTTGCCAGCTTTAAAGTAATTACATAAGTTGCTTTAAAAACATTACACTTGCCAGTTTATATGGGCGGTCTTTGACCGCCCCTGGATTAGTGTTACCAAAATTTTTCAAAAAGTTAATCCTTATCTCGAAAAAGGAGCTAAAAAATGTTTGACAATAATATGATTGATTTGATTACAAAGAATGTAATTGACAATTTAAATAAAGAGGGTCTTGTAAAAAACACGGGCGCAGAAATCAAAATTGGCGTTTCTGCAAGACATGTTCATCTGTCTGAAGCAGATATCGAAACATTGTTTGGAAAAGGCTACCAGCTTAAAGTAAAGAAATATCTTATGGGTGACCAGTTCGCAGCAGAAGAATGTGTTACAATCGTAAGCCCATCTCTTCGTTCGATTGAAGGCGTAAGAGTATTAGGCCCTGCAAGAAAAAGGTCTCAGGTTGAAATTTCAAGAACTGATACCTTTAAGTTAAAGATAAGTCCTCCGGTAAGACCGTCAGGCGACCTTGACGGAAGTGCACCGATTGCGATTGTAGGACCAAAAGGAAGCGTATTCCTGAAAGAAGGCGCAATCATTGCAAATCGTCATATTCATTTTTCACCTGAAGATGCTGCAAAATACAGCATTAAGGACAATGATTTGGTAGACGTTGAAATTGCAAGCCAGAAGCCTACCCGTTATTTTGATGTTCAGGTAAGAGTATCAAATGACTTTGATACCGAAATGCATATTGATACTGACGATGCAAATGCGGCAGGAATTAAATCCGGAGATGTTGTTACTATTTTAAAGTAACAAACCAACTTTGAAAACAATTTAGTTTATATATTATTTTAAATTAGGAGAACTGATATGATATTGGCCAAAGTTAAAGGAAGCATTGTTTCCACCGTAAAAAATGAAAAATTGATAGGCTATAAGTTTATGATAGTTGAAACTATAGAGAACGGAAAGCTTACAGGGAATCATCTGATTGCCGTTGACGGTGTCGGGGCCGGTATCGGTGAAGAGGTTCTGATTTCCACAGGTAGCGGTGCAAGACTTGCTCTTGACAGAATCGATTCACCTGTTGATGCGGCAATAGTAGGTATTGTTGATAAAAACCAGTAATCAGGGGGAATGACAAGTGGAATTTGAAAAACTTTCCGAACTTGTTTTTAATGCCGGAATCGTTGGCGCCGGTGGTGCCGGATTTCCAACTCATAAAAAGCTTGCAAAAGGCGTTAAGCAGATTGTGGTAAATGCTGCAGAATGTGAACCATTGATGATGGTTGACCATCACGTTCTTGCAAAACATTTTGGCAGCGTGGTAAAGGCTTTGAACCTGCTTATTGACGTACTTGGCGCAGAAGAGGCAATAATCGGTATTAAAGGCAAGAATATGCATCTTCTCGACAAGAGAATTGTAGATGAAATCAAGGGAACGAAAGTGAAAATTCACGAAATTCCTGACATATATCCTGCCGGTGACGAAGTTGTTCTGGTTTATGAAACCACAGGCAAAATCATTCCGGAGGGAAGCATACCTCTAATGGTAGGCGTAATTGTACTTAACGCTGAAACTGTGTATAACATATATAGCGCAGTGGAAAAAGGCGAGAAGGTTACAAGAAAATACGTTTCAATCGGTGGCGATGTTGACCATGACGTAGTT
The DNA here is from genome assembly GCA_045658645.1 of Clostridia bacterium. Lineage (GTDB taxonomy): Bacteria > Bacillota > Clostridia > UBA1381 > UBA1381 > UBA1738. The sequence continues at coordinate 9,106 of JAZOVJ010000070.1, forward strand.
GTTCGTGCACCTATTGGAATTACGATAAGAGAACTTTTAGAAACTGCAGGCTATACAAATTTTGAAGGAAAAGCTGTGATAAACGGCGGACCGATGATGGGTAAGCTTGTAGACATTGATACTGACGTTGTTACAAAGACAACAAAGGGAGTTCTTGTTTTTCCGGAAACGCACTCGGTTATTCAGAGAAGACGCATGCCGATGTCTATGACACTAAAGAGAGCGTCTGCTGCTTGTTGTAACTGCAGTATGTGTTCAGATGTTTGCCCAAGATACCTTTTGGGGTATAGCATACGAGTTGATAAGACACTTCGTGCAGCAGCACATGGCGAAGTTCAGAACGCCGAAAATTTCACACAGGCAGCGCTTTGTTGCGGTTGCGGTGTTTGCACCGTTATCGGTTGTCAGCAGATGTTGAACCCGCAGGCGATTTCTATGGAAGTAAAAGGCGAGCTTGCAAGGCAAGGTTACAGGCGTGAAAACAATAAAGCACCGCAAGAGGTTCGAAAAGAGCGTGCGGGACGCCTTGTTTCTTCAGATGTTTTGATTGACAAGCTTGGCATCAGAAGATTTGTGAAGAAAACGGCAGCAAGAGAAGACTTTGATTTTAATCCTAAAACAGTTTATATTCCGCTTTCGCAGCACGTTGGAAAACCTGCAACACCAACCGTAAAAGAGGGTGACAAGGTTAATGTTAGTGACTTGATTGCAGTAACAGATGCAACAGCACTTGGCATAACAATCCACGCAAGTATTAGCGGAACAGTTAAGAAAGTTACAGACAAATTTGTCGTAATTGAAAGGTAGAGATAGATGAAGGCAATAGGACTTGTAGAAGTTAAAAGCGTAGCAAAGGGAATAAAGGTAACCGATGAAATGCTTAAAAGTGCAGGGGTTTTCCTTATCCAGTCCGGTGCAGTTTGCCCGGGAAAATTTGTTACTATAGTAGGCGGAAGTCTTTCAAGCATACAGGCATCCGTTGACCGTGCCGCAAGTGTTGCGGAGGACGCACTTATTGATAAGTTTGTCATCGGCAGACTTGGTGAAAAGGTCTTCGAGGCTATGTGCGGAACTGCTAATGTGAAAGAACGCAAGGCTCTTGGTGTTGTTGAAACATTTACGGCAGCAAGTGCAATTTTGGCGGCAGATGCAGCGGTTAAGGCTGCAAACGTATCGCTGATTGAAGTGAGAGTTGCACGTGGTATGGGTGGCAAGTGCTTTGTTACTATGACCGGTGAAGTTTCTGACGTTAAGGCGGCGGTTGAAGCGGGAGCTAAAATCGCAGCAAAGGACGGCGTTCTCATTGGTACAGAAGTGATTGCAAATCCGCATCCGGAACTATGGGAGAGTATATTATAATAAACTAAAATGTCTGCCGTTTGGCAGACATTTTTTTCTTTATTAAACCCCGCAAGAAGAAAATTCTTGCGGGGTTTAATTATCTTTTAATCTTTTTAGTTGTAGTCTTTTCAAATTCTGTATCACGGAATTTGACAGTGTGAATTCTCTTATACTGTGCAATTGTAGGGTTAAGAACATCTTTAATATCGCTCTCAATTTTTTCCTTATCAGCACCATCTTCAGGGAAAATTTCAGCTGTGATTAAGCTATCCTTAGCGTAAACCAAAACTTCATTAACGCCTTCAATCTTGCCAATCAGGTATTCAAGCTCTTCAGGGTAAACGTTCTTACCATTTTCAAGGATAATAAGGTTCTTTTTACGACCTGTAATATAAATAAAGTTATCTTCATCAATCTTACCGATATCGCCTGTGTTGAACCAACCGTCTTCAGTGAATGCGGCAGCGTTAGCTTCAGGATTTTCATAGTAACCCATCATTACGATGTCACCCTTAACACAGATTTCGCCTTCGCCGTCCTCGTTATTGTTAATTGTCTTTGCCTGAACTGTGTTGATAACCTGACCAACACTGCCCATTTTACTCCAGCAATGTCTGTTAATGGAAACAATAGGTGAGCATTCAGAAATTCCGTAGCCGTTTATAATCTGTACGCCGATATCGTCAAAGCCTTTGATAAGCTCGTTTGACATGGGAGCGCCACCTGTAATCAGCATCTCAAGGTTGCCGCCAAAAGCGTCAAGTACGCTCTTGAAAAGCTTACGGCGAAGGTCAATGCCAACCATACGAAGAGCATTAGAAACTTTAATCATAACCTTTAGAAGCTTATCCTTACCGCTCTTTTTAGCGTTCTTCCAGATGCCTTTATAGAAACTTTCAACAAATAGGGGAACAACTGAAACGTGACCCGGCTTTGAAATGTTGATGTCAGAAAGAACATACTTAAGTCCTGCATTGATATAAACTGTAACGCCTGAATGAATCTGGCAAAGAACGCAAGCCATCATACCGAATGTGTGGTTAAACGGAAGCACTGCCAATGTACCTTTTGGATGTTCCGGTGTACCGATAGGGAACTTTAGTGTTTCCATAGAACGAATCATATCGCAAATCAGATTTCTCTGGCAAAGCATAACGCCTTTTGGGTTACCTGTTGTACCTGATGTATAGATAATTGAACAACATTTTTCAACATCAATTTCGTGGTTTGCAAATTCTGTGGTGTCTTCAGCACCTTTTTCACAAGCCGCTGCAAAATCATCAAGGCAAAGAGTTGCCTTTATCTCGCCTTCTTCGAATTCTTCTAAAAGTTTTGATTTTTTCTTTGAATGCACAATCATTTCTGCACCGCAGGCACGAACCAAAACAGCAGCTTCAGCCGGCTTTAGCTCCTTATCAAGCGGAACAATTGTGTTACCGCCGCAAACTGCTGCAAGGTAAGTAACAATCCACTCGTAGCTGTTTTCAGAGTAAAGAATGATTTTTGCGTCCTTCATGCCGATTGAATAGAAGTAACTGCCAAGAGCAAATACGTCCTTTTCAAGCTGAATGAAAGATTTTGAAATCTTTCCGTCTTTTCCTGCGTATTCAAAAGCAGGTTTCTCGCCAAACTTTTTGCTGTTATGCACAACCATTTCTTTAAGGTCGCGCACAATGTCGATTTTGTTGTACGCCAAATTCTTTTTCATAAAAATCTCCTCGTATTTTATTCTTCGCCTGACATTTTTGATGCTTGGTCGGCGGTAATTAACGCATCAATTAACTCATCAAGGTTGCCATTTAAAATCTGCTCAAGCTTATAGAGAGTAAGATTGATTCTATGGTCGGTTACACGGCTTTGAGGGAAGTTATAGGTGCGAATACGCTCACTTCTGTCACCTGAACCGATTTGTGATTTTCTTGCATCTGCAATTTCAGAGTGGCGCTTTGCTTCCATAACTTCATAGATTCTTGAGCGCAAAATCTTCATTGCTTTATCTTTGTTTTTAAACTGTGACTTTTCATCCTGACAGGAAACCACAATGCCTGTAGGAAGGTGAGTGATACGAACAGCAGAGTCGGTAGTATTAACGCACTGCCCACCGGGACCGCCCGCACGGAATACGTCAATTCTCAAATCGTTCTGGTTTATATCAACCTCCACCTCTTCAACTTCGGGAAGAACAGCAACTGTTGCGGCAGAGGTTTGAATTCTGCCCTGTGATTCTGTTTCCGGAACACGTTGAACACGGTGAACTCCGCTTTCAAATTTAAATCGTGAATAAGCACCCTGACCGGAAACGGAGAAGGTAACTTCCTTGTATCCGCCAATGTCGGTAGGGTTAGATGAAAGAATTTCTGTCTTCCACTGCCTGCTTTCAGCATACATAGTATACATACGGAAAAGGTCTGCGGCAAAAAGAGCAGCTTCTTCGCCGCCTGTTCCGCCACGGATTTCAATGATAACGTTTTTATCGTCATTAGGGTCTTTCGGAAGTAAAAGAATTTTAAGTTCGTCTGATACAGTTTCAATACTGTCTTCTGCTTCTGAAAGCTCCATTTTAGCAAGTTCTTCAAGCTCTTTGTCGCCTGATGATAAAATTTCCTTACATTCCGAGATTGTTGCCTTTAATGTTTTGTACTCACGGTACTTGTCAATAATAGGAGAAAGGTCGGAATTTTCTTTGCAATACTTTTTAAACTCTTCCTGGTCGCTTATAATATCCGGGTCGGACAGCTTTTGGTTTACAAGCTCAAAGCGTTCCTCGAGGGCTTCTAACTTATCGAACATATATATCTCCTTACAACGATATTTCGTTGTGGTTTATAAATCAATAACACGTAGTATTGAATACTATATTACCACATTTTCTAAATTTTGTCAATAGAATAACCGCTAAAACCAGTAAAAGTCGGGGAATTTCCCCGACATTTTACTAAAATTTATGCAAGTCTGATTGTTTTAATAACTTGTGCTTCAAGTGGAGCATCACCCATATCTGTTGCACATTCTGCAATCTTGTCAACTGCTTCAATACCACCGGTAACCTTACCGAATGCGGCATACTGGCCGTCAAGATGCGGAGCATCTTCGTGCATGATGAAGAACTGGCTTGATGCAGAGTTAGGGAACATTGTTCTTGCCATAGAAAGCACACCGCGGGTATGCTTTATGTTGTTTGTAACGCCGTTAGCGGTAAACTCGCCCTTGATTGATGCTGCATCCTTATGATTGCCGTTTTCATCATAGCCGCCGCCCTGAATCATAAAGCCACGGATTACACGATGGAAGATAAGGCCGTCAAAGAAGTTTTCATTTATAAGATTTACAAAGTTTTCAACCGTGATAGGTGCAACGTCCGGATAAAGCTCTGCCTTGATAACATCGCCACACATCATTTCGATTTCAATATTTATCATTTTTCTGCTCCTTCTTCTTCGATGATGTCGATAGACTTAATTACGACAGGAGAGATTGGGACATCGTCCATTTGTCTTGGATATTCAGTACCCTGGAATATAACAGTACCTTCCATAGAGGTTGTTTCAATTCCGGCGATTTCATCTATAACTTCAAGACCTTCTGTAATTTTGCCGAATGCAGCATACATACCATCTAAGTGAGGTGCGTCATTGTGCATAATAAAGAACTGGCTTGATGCGGAATCAGCTGCCTGTGCTCTTGCCATAGAAAGTACGCCGCGTGTATGCTTAAGGTCGTTTTGTACGCCATTGGCAGTAAATTCGCCTTTGATTGTCTCGGTTTCCTTTGAGTTAAAGTTGCCCTGATATAAAGTTTCGTCAAATCCGCCGGCCTGAATCATAAAATTGTTGATTACACGGTGGAATACAACTCCGTCAAAGAAGTCTGCTTTGATAAGATTTACAAAGTTTTCAACTGATATTGGCGCAACATCCGGATAAAGCTCGCCTGTCATCTGGCGTCCGTCTGTAAGCGTGATTGCAAATTTAATAGGGTCTGCCTTTTTGCTGCAACCTGCCAAACCTAAAAGAGAAATTGATAAAATTAGTGCTAATACTTTTTTAATTTTCATTTTCTTCACCACTTTCTGAATTTTCTTCTTCCTCAATGTGAGGAGTAACTGCGATACTTGCGGCGTTTATGCCATCTGCCAAACGCATTACACGAACGCCTTGAGTTTGTCTGCCGAATGTGCTGATTTCGGCTGTGTGTGTTCTTATGATAACACCCTCTGATGTAATCATCATAACGTCATCTTCGTCTGAAACGGCAGCCATACCGATAACAGGACCTGTTTTGTCGGTAAGCTTGTAGTTAAATACGCCCATACCGCCTCTTGACTGGATTTTGTACTCATCAAAGTCTGTCTTCTTGCCGTAGCCGTTTTCAGTGATAGTAAGAAGCTGAGTGCCATCCAAAACCTTAACGGCAGAAACAACGTAGTCGTCCTTCTTCAAACGGATACCTCGCACGCCGTGAGCAGTTCTTCCCATAGGACGTACATCGGTTGCTTCAAAACGGATTGCCATACCGTTTCTTGTTCCAATCATAACTTCGCTGCCGTCATCGGTGATAAGGGCATTGATAAGCTCGTCACCCTCGGCAATTTCAATAGCACGAAGCCCGTTTGAACGGATTTTTGAGTATGCCATAAGGTCGGTCTTTTTAACAGTACCGTCCTTTGTAACGAATGTGAGGTAATGTCCTTCTTCGAATGAAGCAACAGGAATCATTGCTGTAATCTTTTCATCAGGGTCAAGTGGTAAAAGGTTAACAATAGCTGTACCCTTTGCCTGGCGTCCCGCTTCAGGAATCTGGTAACCCTTTAGCTGATAAACAACACCTCTGTTGGTAAAGAACAGAATATAGTTGTGTGTAGATGTTGTGAACAAGTGTTCAACAAAGTCCTCTTCTCGTGTTGCCATACCGGTAATACCACGTCCGCCTCGGCGCTGTGACCTGTAAGTGTCAACAGGAACACGCTTGGTGTATCCGGTGTGAGTAAGAGTAACAACAACCTCCTCTTCTTCGATAAGGTCTTCGTCTTCAAGATCGATTGAAGATGCAGAAATTTCGGTACGTCTTTCGTCACCATACTTTGATTTCAGCTTCAACAGGTCTTCCTTGATGATGTCAAGGATTTTTTCCTCGTGAGCCAAAATATCACGAAGCTCTGCAATCTTTTCAGTAACCTGTTGGTATTCTGTTTCAATCTTGTCACGTTCCATACCGGACAAACGACCTAACTGCATCTGAACGATGGCGGTTGCCTGAATTTCAGAAAGCCCGAACGCCTCCTGAAGAGCAAGCTTTGAATCTGCAATCGATGCAGATTTACGGATTATAGCAATAACCTCGTCAATGTTTTCAACAACAAGCTTGTAGCCTTCTAATAGGTGAAGTCTTTCTTCTGCTTTTTGAAGGTCAAAACTTGTACGGCGACGGATAACATCCTCCTGGTGGTGAATGTATGCATCAATCATCTGTCGAAGATTCAGGATTTTCGGCTCCTTGTCAACAAGTGCAAGCATAATTGTACCGAAGGTTTCCTGCATCTGTGTAAACTTATACAGGTTATTTAAAACAACGTTTGCATTAGCGTCACGCTTAATATCGATAATGAAGTGAATGTTCTCGTCAGATTCGTCACGTGTTGATGCAATGCCGTCAAGTTTGCCGTCACGCATAAGCTCATTAATGTGTTTTTCAAGACGGGCTTTGTTAACTTGATAAGGAAGCTCTGATACAACGATTCTTTGTCTTCCGTTTGAAAGCTCCTCGATTTCTGCCTTTGCACGAACAATAATTCTGCCACGGCCTGTTGTGTAAGCCTTGCGGATACCGCTCCTTCCCATAATAACACCGCCGGTAGGGAAGTCAGGACCCTGAATGTAATTCTGCATAAGTTCTTCAATGGTAATCATCGGGTCATCAATGCAAGCGATTATACCATCAATAGTTTCGCCTAAATTGTGTGGTGGAATGTTGGTTGCCATACCAACGGCAATACCTGATGAGCCGTTAACCAAAAGGTTAGGGAAACGTGACGGTAAAACGTCAGGTTCCAAAAGCTTATCATCGTAGTTTGGTACGAAATCAACTGTTTGTCTTTCAATGTCAGAAAGCATTTCCGCCGCAAGCTTGGACATCTTTGCTTCTGTATAACGGTAAGCAGCAGGTGGGTCACCGTCTATTGAACCGAAGTTACCTTTACCCTGAACAAGTGGGTAACGAAGAGAAAAATCTTGTCCCAAACGAACCATTGCATCATAAACCGATGCGTCACCATGAGGGTGATATTTACCAAGAACGTCACCGACGGTTGCTGCAGACTTTCGGAAGTCTGCTTCGTACAAAAGACCGGATTCATACATATCATATAAAATACGTCTGTGAACAGGTTTTAAACCGTCACGAACGTCCGGAAGTGCACGTGCAACTATAACACTCATGGCATAGTCGATATAGGATTTTTTCATCTCGGAATTAAGCTCAACGTCAACTATTTTCTGGTTGGCGATGGCTTCCATATCAAGCTCTTTTTCCACAAATTTTTTAGCCAATTTTAATTTCCTCCAATCTGAAAATTTAGTCCTTTTATTACTTTATAATTGTACCATAAATTACGAGAAAAAGCAAGGAAAATAATGACCAAAAATAAAGAAAATGCCCCTCAGAAGCTCAAAATTGCTCTGTGAGGCAAAGTAGGTATTTTTCACCGATTTTTAAAACAAGAAAAAAATAACACAATTTTTTAAAAAAAATTATTTTTTGTCATACAGTTTTAAGTATTTTTCGCGTGTTGCAAGACCGCCACGGATGTGACGCTCCGCTTTGTTCTGATTTAATACATTATGAACGTTTTCAGCTAAGACAGGATTTATTTCATAAAGCCTTTCTGTTATGTCCTTATGTACGGTAGATTTTGACACATTATATATTTTTGCAGTTTTTCTGACGGTAGCTTTATTTTCCAGAATGTACTCTGCGAGTTCCAAAACCCGCTCTTTGATATAATCTTTCATTTTTCGCCCCCAAAACTATAGTTTGT
>JAZOVJ010000071.1:0-1798 GCA_045658645.1 Clostridia bacterium
CGAGAGATTTATTATGCTTGTAATCCATTTAACAATCCCTCCGTCAAAAATCAAAGATTTTTGCCACCTCCCTTTACACAAGGGAGGCTTTGGTGCGTTCCTTATTTGAAAGGGTGCAAGGATAACGATTAGGGTGAAAAAAGCAACAACACCGGCTGGTCGCTTCCTGTTCGACTGCGGGTGTTGTTGTTTTAGAGATGGCATTGTCCTGGGTGCATTTTAAGGTGGAACAATGCCGACCGTTGCAGTACTGCACCAGAGTTCAGCGCAATGCCTAGCTCCTCTTTCCCCAGATGAAACACTCTGCAATCGGCGATGAGTAAAATGCTCATCAACAACAATATATCATATTGAGCAAAGAAAGTAAAGTTCAATAAAATAAACGAACGAAGCTATGAAATTATATCACAGCTTCGTTCGTTTATGGCATATACTACGCATTTTGATACAATGCAACGCATAGGGACAGTGAAGTAGTCAATAGTTAGTGTACACAAAAGCAACTATATCACCAGTTCTGTTCGATACAGGACTGGTGGTTTTCCTTTTAGTTTGCGGACGGGGCGATCGTAGTTGAAATAACGGATAGCTTGTTCGACTGTGTCACGCAAATCATCATGTTCCCGGTACCGGAAATGTTTACGAAGTGTGTCTTTGAATCGGCCCCAAAAGCTTTCCATCACAGCGTTGTCATGGGGATTCCCAGCTCTTGGCATACTTTGAATCACATTGTATTCTTTAAGTAGGTTGCAATAACCTGCTGATGAGTACTGGACACCTTGGTCGCTGTGCAAAAGGACTTGGTGTTCGGTGCTCATTTTCTTTTGTAGAAGGCGCTCTGCTGGCCTCATAACAAGCAAGTTGTCAAAGGTGTCACTAAGTTCCCATTCTACTATTTCATTATTAAACAAATCCAGGTAGCCTGCTAGGTAATACCATTTGTTGTTATGTTTTATATATGTAACATCGGTTGCGATCTTTTCTAACGGTCTCTCAGATCTGAAATTTCGGTTCAACACATTGGCATATCTCGCATGTTCTGCTCCTTCGGCTACCGGCACCTTACGACGAGGAAAATACCCTTTAATTCCTAGCCTTTTCATAGATTTCCAGACTGTAGGATCACTAACAACCCAACCAAATTCAAGGCACAACTTGTCCCTGATCTGTCGGTATCCCATCATAGGATGATGGTTGTGAATATCCAAAACATAGTTATCTAATATCTGATTTGTCTTTTCATAACGATTTAGCTGACCATCTCTCTTTAACCACTTATAGTACCCACTACGTGAAACACCGTAGATACTGCACAATTCACTGACCGAGTGTTTATCTGTCTGCCTTTGAATTTCGGCATACATCTCTTGGATCATCTTCTTCGGGCATCGCCCCCTTTTCGTTCGTTCAGTTTTTTTAGGCGAAGTACCTCAGCATCCTTTTTGACCAATTCGCGTTTGAGTATCTCGATTTGATACTGCAGTTGTTCTTCGTAGGTCAGCTCTTTCTTTTGTATGTATCGAGATAAGGGATTACCAGGTTTCTTCTTGGGTTCAAGCCCTGCTTCTCCTTCTGCAAGATACCGATTCGTCCACCTGAGAACCTGGCTTTGATTGCAGCCAAGCTCCCTTGCCAACGCTCTGCAAGTTTCTCCTGCTAAGTTTCTCTTTACAATGGATAGCTTTTCTTCTTTTGTTCTGACAGTATACTCTCTTGCCATATTTCCACCTCCAATTATATAATAGCACAAAAAATGATGGCAGGCACTTTTGTGTCTACCATCATTTTATCACTTCAC
>JAZOVJ010000072.1:0-7624 GCA_045658645.1 Clostridia bacterium
GTTCTTCAGTCAGCATTCTTCAAACTTGCAGACATCATCCCTGCAGAAGATGCTATCCGTTATATGAAAGAAGCTGCAACTGCTTCTTACTCAAAGAAGGGTGATGCTATCGTTAAGATGAACCACGATGCTATTGATGCTGGCGCTGGTGCTATCGTTAAGGTTGAAGTTCCTGCTTCATGGAAGGATGCAAAGGACGAAGACCTTTCAGTTAAGCACGATGGCGAAGGCAAGCTTGTTGACTACGTAAACAACGTGCTTGTTCCGGTAAACGGCTTCCGCGGAATGCAGCTTCCTGTTTCAACATTCGTTCCTTATGCAAACGGTGAAGTTCCTCTTGGCTCATCAGCATACGAAAAGAGAGGTATCGCAATTGACGTACCAACATGGAACGGCGATGTTTGCTTGCAGTGCGGACTATGTTCATACGTTTGTCCACACGCTTGTATCCGTCCTGTTGTTCTTACAGAAGAAGAAATGAAGAACGCTCCGGAAGGTATCAAGTATGTAAAGATGAAGCAGCTTGACGGCTACTACTACGGTATGGCTATTTCAGTTCTTGACTGTACAGGCTGTGGCTCATGTGCTAACGTATGTCCTGAAGTTAAGGGTCAGAAGGCACTAACAATGTCTCCGCTTGATATGAACCTTGATGTTCAGAAGGGCTTTGACTATGGCATTAAGCTTGCTACAAAGCCATCAGTTCTTGAAAAGTTCCCAATGACAACAGTTAAGGGTTCACAGTTCAGAACACCATATCTTGAATTCTCAGGCGCTTGTGCCGGTTGTGGTGAAACACCATACGCTAAGCTTGTTACTCAGCTGTTTGGTGACAGAATGTATATTGCAAACGCTACAGGTTGTTCATCAATCTGGGGTGGTTCTGCTCCATCAACACCATACGCAACTGACGAAAACGGCAGAGGTCCTGCTTGGGGTAACTCACTATTTGAAGACAATGCTGAATACGGCTACGGTATGTTCCTTGGTCAGAAGGCAGTTCGTGAAAAGAACATTGAAAAGCTTGAAGCAATCGCTGCGGCTGAACCATCAGTTGCTCCTGCAGTTGAAAAGTTCATCGAAACTAAGGATTGCGGCGTAGCTAACAAGGTTGCTACAGAAGAACTACTTGCAGCAGTTGCTAACCTTAACTCACAGGAAGCAAAAGATGTTCTTGCTGATAAGGACTTCTTAAACAAGAAATCTGTTTGGATCTTCGGTGGTGACGGTTGGGCATACGACATCGGCTTCGGCGGTCTTGGCCACGTTCTTGCATCAGGCGAAGACGTAAACGTAATGGTAGTCGATACTGAAGTTTACTCAAATACAGGCGGTCCGTCATCAAAGTCAACACCAACAGGTGCTATCGCACAGTTCGCAGCTGCTGGTAAGGCTGTTAAGAAGAAAGACCTTGCTGCAATCGCTATGAGCTATGGCTACGTTTACGTTGCTCAAATCGCTCAGGGTGCTGATTATAACCAGTGCTTGAAGGCTATGCTTGAAGCTGAAAGCTATAACGGCCCTTCAATCATCATTGCATACGCTCCATGTATCAACCACGGTATTAAGGGCGGAATGAGCATTGCTCAGACAGAAGAAAAGAAGGCTGTTGAAGCAGGCTACTGGCACTTGTTCAGATATGACCCAAGAAGAACTCTTGAAGGCTTGAACCCATTCCAGCTTGACTCAAAAGAGCCAAAGGGAAGCTATGAAGACTTCATTATGGGCGAAGTTCGTTATAATTCACTTATGCGTGCTAACCCTGAAAGAGCTAAGGCTCTGTTCGAAAAGGCTCAGGCTGATGCCAAGGCTAAGTACGAAAAGCTTGTAGAACTTGCTAAATAAGTCTTTTAAGACAACATTAAAAGAGATGTGATAAATTCACATCTCTTTTTTGTTGCGGTTTTCATTTTGTGGAATGTTGTAGTTAAGCTTTTAGGTAAATATGGAAATTTCTAAAGTGTTATACTTTTGTGTTTTTTAAATACAGGGAATTAAAAAACGCGCAACACCTGAGCGCTGCGCGAAAAAACGCAGCACCAAGAATTGCGAAGTTCTTTGTGATGATAAATAAAAATTTACTACCAACGTCTGCGTTTTTTACAGATTCAATTTGGTAGCACTTTTTTATTTATGCATTTAAAGAAAACTATATTTATACAATATAATTCATCACACTTGTTGAACTTCGCAAGCTTATTATAACATATATGTGGTATTTTTGCAAGTCAAATCGTAAGACACATTTCGACAAAAAAATAAAAAGCCATTATGACAAATTGTTTCCAACACCATTCACAAAAACTTTCATATTATATAAATGTAAACAGTTTGAAAGGATGTGAAAATATGGCAGAAATTCTGGTAGAGGTAGGCTCAATAACAAGTGCGACCCGTCTTGCAAAAAGATTGAAGCGCGCGGGAGACAAAAGGGCGAGGGTTATAAGCACGCCGGCGGAACTTGGAAAAAGCGGATGTTCTTATTCCGTAAAGGCATCGGAGGAGAGCGTTGATTTTATTAAAAATAACCATCAGGGCATATCGCTAAAGGCCATTTATATAGAAAAAATTAATGGAGAGGGACGGAAGTTTTATGATATATCTCGATAATCCTGCCACAAGTATGCGAAAACCGGCGTGTGTTGTGTCTGCAATGGCAAAAAACACACAGTATTACAGCGTAAATGCAGGGCGTGGGGGACACAGACAGAGCATAATGGGTGCTTCTGCAATCGGCGAAACACAGGAGAGTTTGGCGGAGTTTTTCGGCATAAAAAACCCCGAGCGGATTGCTTTTACACAAAATGCAACCTATGCTTTAAATATGGCAATTACAGGTTTTTTGACCCGCCGTGACCATGTTATTATAACCTCAATGGAGCATAACAGCGTGTTACGGCCGGTGCATCGGCTTTGCAGTTATACAATGGTGGAGGCAAATGAAAAAGGCGAAATTGACCCAAGACAGATTGAGCGGGCAATCCGCAGGAATACGAAAATGGTGATAACCACCCACGCTTCCAATGTATGCGGAACAATAATGCCGGTTTATGAGATTGGTGCTATTTGCAAAAGGTACGGACTTGTTTATTTGTTAGACAGCGCCCAGACCGCAGGAATAATCCCTATTGACGTGGAGAAAATGGGAGTTTCTATGCTTGCGTTTTCGGGGCATAAGGGGCTGATGGGCCCGCTTGGAACGGGCGGACTCTACGTTGGGGAAAATGTACGCCTTTCGCCTGTGATTGTTGGCGGAACGGGAACGCAGTCAAAAAGTAAGTATCAACCGGAGGATATGCCGGATATGTTGCATGCGGGAACACTCAACACCCCTGCAATTATGACGCTGAAAACGGCGGTGGAATATATAAATTCGGTGGGGATAAAGACTATCGAGGAAAAGGAACGGAGCCTTGCTGAATATTTGATTTCAGGGCTTGAAAACGTATCGGGAGTTACGGTTTACGGCAGAAAATCCGGAGCGAGAAACGGCACGGTCGCCTTTAATATCGGGGATTTGGCGTCAGGCGAGGTTTCGGATATGCTTGATAAGGACTTTGGGATTGCGGTCCGTGGCGGATACCATTGTGCCTATACGGCGCACCGGAGTATCGGAAGCGAAAAAACCGGTGCAGTCCGTGCAGGGTTCGGGGTCTTTGACTCAAAAAAAGAGGCAGACAGCCTGCTTTTTGCGGTGAATAAGATTGCAAAAAGTGGGAAATAATCATTAAAAGAATGGTTTTTATAAAATATATTAAAGGACAAAAAGACGTAACAGACGTAGCTGTGCGAAAAAAATTAAAAAAAGTGTTGACAAATCAGGTATATTCTGCTATAATGGTCAAGGTCACCAATTTTTGCAGGGTGAAAATACAATTTGCGGGTGTAGTTCAATGGCTAGAATTCCAGCCTTCCAAGCTGGCTGTGTGGGTTCGATTCCCATCACCCGCTCCATATTTTTTTAACACGCGTCTGTAGCTCAGCCGGATAGAGCAACTGCCTTCTAAGCAGTAGGCCAGGGGTTCGAATCCCTTCAGACGCGCCATTTTTTCTTTATATGGTGGGTATAGTTCAGTTGGTTAGAGCGTCAGATTGTGGTCCTGAATGTCGTGGGTTCAAATCCCACTACCCACCCCATTTTAAAAATTGGCTCGAAAGAGTTAATATATATTTTAGCAGGAACATATCCTGTCATTTAGGGATATAGCCAAGCGGTAAGGCACCGGATTTTGATTCCGGCATTTCGTAGGTTCGAATCCTGCTATCCCTGCCAGGGCCATTAGCTCAGTTGGCAGAGCACTTGACTTTTAATCAAGTTGTCCGGAGTTCGAATCTCCGATGGCTCACCATTAAAAAAGGATACTCGTTTGGGTATCCTTTTTTTAATCTTGTAAAAAGACATTGGAGATTCGAACTCGAACGCGAGCAAGCACCGTTTAGAAAACCACGAGATAGTCGCGTGGTTCAATAGAGGTTAACCGGTGAACAGACGGAAAAGTGAATCATACAAATAAGTATATCATTGCGCAACATTGTAGCATAGCATAAACAAATTGTTGAAAAGCCTTCCCCTTGAGGGGAAGGTGGGTTTTGCGGAGTAAAACTCGGATGAGGTGGTAATGTAGATAATAAAAGACTGTATAAAAAACACCTCATCAGTCTCACCTTGCTCGACAGCTTCCCCTCAAGGGGAAGCCTGCAAGACCATTTGTAAGACCATTTGGGGACGTACATTTTTTGGCACCATTTTCAAAGGGGTAGGTTTTTAACCTATCCTTTTTTGACGCATTGCGGGCGCTTGCCATGGTGCATCACGGGCAGAGAAAAAGTTAATTTGCATTTGCAAAGTTAATTTTATATCATATCGAATTTTTTGTTAAAAATCAGAGTTTACCCGTATTATCGCTGCTCTTTTGTTGCAAAAAGTGTACGAAAAAGGTTAAATGTATAAAAAAAGATATTTTTATGCGTGGTGTGTTTTGGTATAGTATAATCAAGGCGTTGTATCCGATTTTTGCTGAACAGATACACGATTTAAAGATAACTGATTTCCCGGCAGATTATCAGCTTTTGGTTTGGGCAGTATGGAGAGGGGATAATGGACTTGGAAAATCATGGTGTCGAAAAACATAAAAATACGTATAAGCGAAAGGAGAAAAAAATGAAAAAGAGGAGACTTATATCATATCTTTTATCAGTTGTGATGATGTTATCATTGCTTAACATTAATGTTATGGCAGCGGCCGCAACTGATGTTGTCGATTTTGTTGTTACAGTTGAATCAGGCAGAGATGTAAGAGTACTTCAGCTTACAGACGTACAGATTATTGACAGTAACCAGATGAGAACTGAAGACAGACTTTCAGCTTCGGAGGCAGGTATTTGGGCGAAAGACCAGAAGGAAGAACAGTACAAGAAATATTTAAGAAAAGTAATTCCTGAATATAATCCTGACCTTATCATTATGACAGGTGACCTTATATACGGCGAATTTGACGACAGCGGTGAATCATTTTTAGACCTTGTTGAATTCATGGACAGCTTCCAGATTCCTTGGGCTCCGGTTTTCGGAAACCACGACAATGAATCTAAAAAAGGTGCAGACTGGCAGTGTGACGTACTTGAAAACAGCGACTATTGCTTGTTTAAGCAGAGAACACTTACAGGTAACGGTAACTATACAGTAGGTATTATGCAGGATAACGTGTTAAAGCGTGTATTCTTTATGCTTGACTCAAACGGTTGCGGAAATGCGAGTAGCCAGACTCTTGCAAACGGTCACAGTGCCGGAACAATTGGATTTGGTGACGACCAGATTGCGTGGTATACAAATCAGGCAGGAGTGATTAAGCAGCAGTATCCAAATGTTAAGCTATCTTTTGCATTCCATATTCAGCCACAGGTTATGGCGGATGCTTTCGCAAAATATAACTATCCTGACGCTGTGCCTATTAACGTTGACAGAGTGGGCGTTGCCGGGGATTTCGGATACATAGGACGAAAATTGAAAAATGCATGGGATACCAATTATAGGGTATGGAACAGCATCAAAGACCTTGGCGCTGACAGTATCTTCGTGGGTCACGAGCATAACAACAGTGCCAGCGTTGTATACGAGGGCGTAAGACTTCAGTACGGACAGAAGAGTTCTACATACGACCGTCTGAACTTCTTCCAGGCAGATGGAACTATTTCAACAAGCAGATGGGGCAACACACCTATCGTGGGCGGTACTGCAATCCCGCTTGACAAAACAACCGGCGAGATTGTAAATCCATACATTGTATACTACGAGACTCCACCGGGAGAACCGGAGGAAGATCCGTTGCCTGACGTTTCAGAAGATCAGGGATTCCTTGGAAAGAAGGTAACTGTATCTGCAACTGAAGTAACAAAGGTGGAAGGCGAAGCTTATGGATATGCTACTGTTATACCGAACATCAGAACAATGAATAATCCTGATGACGGACAAAAAGCTGTAAACTACACAAGCTTTAACCCTGCAAATTACGGTGAAAACGACTTTATCGTTATGTACGCTTTAGATGTTCAGGAAGCGGGTACTTATAACCTGAGCGCTGTGGCATCTATCAGAGGACAGACATATACCAGTGAATGGGATATGTATATAAACTCAGTAAACGGTAGAGTGGCAAAATACTCACAGGTTTCAGATGTAGAGACAACAAAATACTACAAGAATGTTTTCAAAAAGTTTGATTGTGGTAGCGTATATCTGAATAAGGGAATTAACACATTGTACTGGAAGGTGGATAAGTACGACCTTGGTGAGAGTCGGGTTCTTGAGGCAGCACTTGATTACTTTGAGATAACACCTCCGCAGGCAATGCCGACACCGGAACCGACTCCGACACCGCCACCTGCAATAGTTCCGGTACCTGCTACAGGAACAACAAGACTTGAGGGCGAATACTATTCAGAAACAACTTATGCAACTCCGGAGTTTAAGCAGATGAACTCCACAGCGAACGGCGTTCAGGCAAAAGGCACTGCTACTTCTACATATACAATGTCATACAAGGTAAATGTTGAAGCAGCAGGAAACTATAAGGTTGAGGTTGCAGCGAGCGTTATGAACGGAAGCAGCCTGAGTAACTGGACTGTATACGCAAATGACAAAAGCAATTCCGGTTCTTCATATACAGTAATAGGCGATAAGTTCAGAATAAATGGTATCGGCTCATCGGGAGGAGCAGTGCACGATTGCGGAACGATATATCTGAACAAGGGTGAAAATACAATCTACTGGAGCTTTGGAAAAGCACCAAGCTCAAATTCAGTGTGGGCAGTACTTGACTATATTGACCTAACTCCGGTTTCACAACCAACAACAACACCGGCGCCTACACCGGAAGCAACACCGGTTCCGACTCCTACTCCTGAGCCAACACCGGCACCTTCAGCAATTCCTGTGTCAGCAACAAGCACAACAAGACTTGAAGGCGAAAACTATACAGGAACAACTTATGCAAACCCTGAGCTTAAGCAGTTGAACTCTACAGCAAATGGTGTTCGTGCAAAAGGCGATACTTCTTCTAATGATACATACACAATGTCATTCAAGATAAATGCTGAAGCGGCAGGAACTTATAAGATTGAGGTT
>JAZOVJ010000073.1:0-20318 GCA_045658645.1 Clostridia bacterium
TTTGCTGACGCAAAGCATATTTATTTTGTGTACTTAAACCATTGGGCTTTTTGTGTTAAAATTTATGTTTTTTTGAACATATAATTGTCCTGTAATACGAGGGCAACATGGAAATTGTTAAAAAAATAACATATAGTACAAAATAAATTGTGAAAAATTTGTCAATATGACGAAAATTGTAGATAACCATTGCATTTTTACGATTGTTATGGTAGAATTGGAATTAGAATTGGGGGTATTTCGGATTTCGTAAAATAGCCCTCCGCATATGAAAGGATTGAATGTAAAATGAAAGTAACAATTTGTATTGGTAGTTCATGTCATATCAAGGGTTCACGGCAGGTTGTTGAGAAGCTTCAGAATCTCATAAATGAAAACAATCTTGGTGATAAGGTAGACCTTGGCGGTACTTTTTGTCTTGGCAAATGTCAGCAGGGCGTGTGTGTAACCGTTGACGAAGAATTTCATTCAGTTACACCTGAAAATGTTGATGAGTTTTTTGAAAAAGAAATAGCTGCGAAAGTGTGATAATATGTTAATTCAAATATGTGTAGGAAGTTCATGCCATATAAAAGGTTCTCCTGAAATTGTTGAGCTTTTTACAAAAGCAATTGAGGAAAACAAGCTTCAAGACGAAATTACTCTTGCTGGAAGCTTTTGTATTGGAGAATGTAACAGTATCGGAGTGACCGTACAGATAGATGACGTAGTACATACGGGAATTAACCGTGATAATTTTAAAGAATTTTTTAAAGAAAAGGTATTGACAGTAATTGAAAAAGAAAGGATGTGACGGATATGCCAAATTGTTTAACACTGAAAAAATCGAATTGTAAAAACTGCTATAAGTGTATTCGTCATTGTCCTGTTAAATCAATTCGTTTTTCCGGAAACCAGGCACACATTATCGGAAACGAATGTATTCTATGCGGACAGTGTTTTGTTGTGTGCCCTCAGAATGCAAAGCAGATTGTTGATGAAACAGAGAAAGTAAAAGTATTATTGCAAAGTGGTGAACCGGTTATTGTAAGCCTGGCTCCGTCCTTTGTTGCAAATTACGAGAATGTAGGTATTGAGGCTATGCGTGAAGCACTCAAGAAAATTGGCTTTTACGATGTTGAGGAAACAGCAATCGGTGCAACAATTGTAAAAAAAGAATATGAGAGAATGCTGCGTGAAGATGAAAGAGATATTATAATTTCTTCCTGTTGTCATTCTATTAACTTGCTTATACAAAAATATTTTCCTAAAGAGCTTGAATATTTGGCAGATGTTCTTTCTCCGATGCAGGCACACTGCAAGGATATAAAGAAAAGATATCCTGGTGCCAAAACAGTCTTTATAGGTCCTTGCGTGGCTAAAAAGGATGAGGCGGAGCATTACGAAGGTATTGTTGATGCTGTTTTGACCTTTGAGGAATTGTCAAACTGGCTCAAGGGAGAAAACATTGAGCTAAAGCAGGAAATGGACGCAAATGCCGAAAGCCGTGCAAGACTTTTTCCGACAACAGGCGGAGTGTTAAAAACAATGGAGCCGAATATTTCGGGATACACATATATGGCTCTTGACGGGGTTGAAAACTGTATGCAGGCTCTTCGTGATATTGAAGCAGGTAATATACACAAGTGCTTCATTGAAATGTCTGCTTGTGTTGGAAGCTGTATTGGCGGTCCTGTTATGGAGAAATACCATAAGACTGAGCCTGTCAGAGACTATATAACAATTTCCAGTTATGCAGGAAGAGATGACTTTAATGTAAATACGCCAACTCTTGTTGAACTAAAAAAACAATTTGAATATATTGAACACAAAATCCCGATGCCAAGCGAAACAGAAATCTTTACTGTTTTAAGGCAAATGGGTAAGTTTAAGCCATCTGATGAGTTAAACTGCGGTTCCTGCGGATATAATACCTGCCGTGAAAAAGCGATTGCCATCTGTCAGGGAAAAGCGGAACCTTCGATGTGCTTACCGTTCTTGAAGGACAAGGCGGAAAGTTTTTCTGACACTATTGTGAAGAACACGCCAAACGGACTTATTGCACTTAATGAGAATCTGGAAGTACAGCAGATAAATGATTCTGCCCGCAGAATGATGAACATCCGTTCAAGCTCTGATGTGCTTGGTGAAAACGTAATAAGAATTCTTGAGCCTACTCTGTTTGCAGAGGTTTTAAGAACAGGAAGAGATGTTCGTGGTGAGAGAATATATCTCGCAGAATACAGACGATATGTTGATATGTCTGTAGTTTATGACAGAGAATCAAGACTTTTAGTCGGAATTATGCGTGACGTTACTGATGAAGAAACACAGCGTGAAAAGAAAGAAAAAATAAGCCAGCAGACGATAGAAGTTGCAGATAAGGTTGTAGATAAGCAGATGCGTATTGTTCAGGAAATTGCATCACTTCTCGGCGAAACCGCCGCAGAAACCAAAATTGCACTTGCTAAGTTAAAGGAGTCTATACAAGATGAATGATTTATGTGCAGATATCGGCTGGAAAAGTATTAACCACTATGGTGAACAGCTTTGCGGCGACCATGTGGATATAATTGAACAGAACGATAACTCAACAGTAATCGTACTTGCCGATGGGCTTGGAAGTGGAGTTAAAGCGAGCATATTATCAACACTTACTTCAAAAATCATTTCAACAATGATGGCAGAGGGACTGCCTATTGAGGAATGTGTGGAAACAATTGCCGCAACACTTCCGGTATGCTCTCTAAGAGGCGTTGCATATTCTACATTTACGATTATGCAGATTATCAATAATGAAACTATTGAAATAATTCAATATGACAATCCGCAGGTTATTGTTCTTCGTGATAATAAGAATTACGATTATCCGAAGACTGAAATGAACATCGGCGGAAAAAAGATATTTAAAAGCGAAATCAGAATTGAGGAAAATGATATTTTTATCGCTATGAGTGACGGATGTCCCCATGCAGGGATTGGTACCGCATATAATTTCGGCTGGAAACGTGAAGACATTATTGACTTTATGGAAACTATGTCGGTTTCAGGGCTTACAGCCAAAAACCTGTCTACGCTTTTGGTTGATGAATGTGATAAGCTCTACGGTCAGAAGCCGGGTGACGATGCAACTGCCTGTATTGTGAAAATCAGAAGAAGAGAACCAATGAATATTCTGTTCGGACCGCCGTCTAACCGTGATGACTGTGACAGAATGATGTCCCTTTTCTTCTCAAAAGAAGGAAAGCATATCATCTGCGGCGGAACAACCTCCTCTATTGCGGCGAAGTATTTGAGAAAACCGTTGAGAGCGAGTCTGAATTTTGAAGAGTCGGATATTCCGCCTATTGCACAGCTTGAAGGTGTTGACCTTGTTACCGAAGGTGTTATAACCGTAAACAGAGTTTTGGAATATGCCAAGGATTATCTGGGTGAAAACGAAATGTATGAACACTGGAATTACAAGCGTGATGGTGCTTCTTTAATTTGTCAGTTATTGTTTGAGGAAGCGACAGACATCAATTTCTATGTGGGTCGTGCCATAAACCCGGCACATCAGAACCCTGATTTGCCTATAAATTTCAGTATTAAAATGAATTTGGTTGAGGAGCTTTCAAAGTGTCTCAGACTGATGGGAAAAAGAATTAAGGTAAGTTATTTTTAGGGAGAATTGGAATGAGAAAATTTGACACAAAAGTACAGCATTTGAAATACAAAGTACTGCGTGAAGTTGCACGTTATGCGTGGAAAGATGCTTTGCTTGAAAACGTATTAAAAATTCCTGAAATAATTGTTCCGGGAAAAACATCTACTATGCGTTGCTGTGTTTATAAAGAAAGAGCAATCGTAGAAGAAAGAATTAAGGTTGTTATGGGTGGCGACAAGGAAAACCCTAATGTGATTGAAGTTATTGATATAGCTTGTGATGAATGCCCTTCAGCAGGTTATGTTGTAACAGAATCCTGCAGAGGTTGTCTTGCTCACCGATGCGAAGACGTTTGTAAAAAAGGTGCTATCACCTTTGATGCTAACCATGTAGCTCATATTGACAAGTCAAAATGTGTTGAGTGCGGTCAGTGTGCGAAGGTTTGTCCTTTCTCTGCAATTATAAACCGTAAACGCCCTTGTCAGAACGCGTGTAAGATAAAAGCAATTTCCATTAACGAGGACAATGCAGCAGCAATAGATAACAGTAAATGCACAGCTTGCGGTGCTTGTGTATATCAGTGCCCGTTTGGCGCAATTATGGATAAGTCATATATATTGGACGCAATCGAACTTATCAAAAACAGTGACAACAATAAAAACTATAAGGTCTACGTAATGGTAGCCCCTTCTATATCAAGTCAGTTCACCTATGCAAAGCTTGGTCAGGTAATAACAGGCTTGAAGGAACTTGGCTTCTACACAGTTATCGAAGCAGCACTTGGTGCTGATATGGTTGCTCAGGCTGAATCAAAGGAACTTGCCGAAAAAGGATTCTTAACAAGCTCCTGCTGTCCGGCATTTGTAACCTATGTAAACACGGCATTCCCTGCGTTAGTGCCATATATTTCGCATAACTTGTCGCCAATGGCAACCCTGGCGAAATATATAAAGGATTCTGCTCCGGGTTCAAAGGTTGTATTCATTGGACCTTGTACTGCCAAAAAAGCAGAGGCCCAGCTTGAAAGCGTTAAGCCTTACATTGATGCAGTTCTTACCTTTGAAGAACTTCAGGCTCTTTTTGACAGTAAGGACCTTGACATTACGACCTTGGAAGAGGATGTTTTGGATAATGCATCTTATTTCGGAAGAATCTTTGCACGTTCAGGCGGTTTGTCTGACGCAGTTGCGCAAGGTTTAAAAGAACAGAACATTGAATTTGATTTGAAAGCTATTCCGTGTGATGGTATTGAAGAGTGCAGAGTGGCACTTTTGAAAAAGAGCAAAAATGTTCTGGATGCAAACTTTATTGAGGGTATGGCTTGTGTCGGCGGATGTATCGGCGGTGCAGGATGCTTGACCCACGGCGAGAAAAACAAAGCTGAAGTAGATAAATACGGAAGAGAAGCATTTGAGAAAACAATCGGTGATGCTGTATCCGTTTTAAAATAAAACAAAAGAAATTAAAAAGTGAGGATTTAATATGAACAAAATTACAGTAATCGGCTCTGGTAACGTTGGTTCCACAATAGCATATACGCTTACTACTATGGGACTTGCATCTGAAATTGTTATGATTGACGTCAATGAAGAAAAATCTCTTGGAGAGGCACTTGATATAAGACAAGGTGTTCCTTTCTGTAACCCTGCAAATGTTTATGCAGGCTCATACGCTGATGCTAAAGGCTCTAACATCGTTGTTATTACATCAGGTATGGCAAGAAAACCGGGTATGTCAAGACTTGACCTTGCCCAGACAAATGTTGACATTATTAAGAGCATTGCGGACAAGATTGTCCCTGTTGCACCTGATGCTACATATGTTATTGTAAGCAACCCTGTTGACATATTAACATATGTATTCTTAAAGCACACAGGACTGCCACAGGAGAGAGTTATCGGCTCAGGTACAATTCTTGATACTGCAAGACTTCGTTCAAGAGTTTCAGAATACTATTCTGTAAACCAGAAGAATGTGCATGCTTATGTACTTGGCGAACACGGGGACAGTTCATTTGTTCCTTGGTCAATAGCAAACATCTCAAATGTGCCGATTGAAAGCTACAGAGATGCAGTTAAATCAGAAGTTGATTACCCTGAATTCCACAAGGACGAAGTTGAAGACTATATGCGTAAATCAGGCGCAAGAGTTATTCAGAGAAAGGGAGCAACATTCTACGCTGTATCTGTATCAGTATGTCACATCTGCCAGTGTCTTTTAAGCGGAATTGATACAACTCTTACTGTATCAACTATGCTAAACGGAGAATACGGCATTGACGATGTATGCTTAAGTCTTTTAAATGTTGTCGGAAGCAAGGGTGCGCACAGTAAGATTATGCTTCCGCTTAATGATGAGGAAGTCAAAGCACTTCACAACAGTGCAAAGGTTTTGAAAGATTTGATTAAAAGTCTTAATATATGATTAACACAAGGAGAGGAACAGGAAAATGGAATATCGTATCGAACATGATTCAATGGGTGAGGTAAAGGTGCCTGCAGATAAGCTTTGGGCAGCACAGACCCAGAGAAGCCACGAAAATTTTGAAATTGGTGTAGGTATTGAAACAATGCCTGCTGAAATTATTCACGCATTTGGTGTACTAAAAAAGGCGGCTGCTATTGCAAACAATAGCCTGCGCCCTGAAAAAATGACAGAAGAAAAGCTTGGAGCAATAAAGGCTGCCTGTGATGAAATTATGCAGGGAAAACTTAATGAAAACTTCCCTTTGGTTGTCTGGCAGACAGGTTCAGGCACACAGTCAAATATGAATGCAAACGAAGTTATTGCAAACAGAGGTAATGAAATCCTTGGCAAGAAGCTTCTTCACCCGAATGATGACTCAAATATGAGCCAGTCTTCAAACGACACATTCCCGACAGCTATGCATATCGCTGCTGTACTTGTTTTAGAAGATAAGCTAATTCCTGCAGTAGAGGAATTGGTTGAAACATTCAAAAGACTTGAAAAGGAAAACGAAGGCATCGTAAAGAGCGGCAGAACTCACCTTCAGGATGCAACTCCTATCACATTTACACAGGAAATCAGCGGATGGCGTTCAAGTCTTGAAAGAGACATCGAACTTATAAAGCGTTCAATCGCACCGCTTTGCGAACTTGCTCTTGGCGGTACAGCTGTTGGAACAGGTCTTAATGCTCCAAAGGGCTTTGGCGAAGTTGTTGCAGAAGAGGTAAGCAAGATTACAGGTAAGCATTTCGTTACAGCTCCAAACAAGTTCCACGCTCTGACTTCAAAGGACGAACTTGTATTTGCTCATGGTTCAATCAAGGCACTTGCTGCTGATATGATGAAGATTGCAAATGACGTTCGCTGGTTGGCATCAGGACCAAGAGATGGTCTTGGCGAAATCTTTATTCCTGAAAACGAGCCGGGTTCATCAATTATGCCTGGTAAGGTAAACCCGACACAGTGCGAAGCTGTAACAATGGTTGCCGTTCAGGTAATGGGTAATGATGTGGCAGTTGGTATGGCAGCATCACAGGGCAATTTCGAGCTTAACGTATTTATGCCTGTATGTATTTATAACTTCCTGCAGTCTGCAAGACTTATGGCAGAAGCTATCCGTTCATTCAACAAGAATTGTGCGGTAGGCATCAAGGCAAATAAGGAAAAGATGCACCATAACCTGCACAATTCATTGATGCTTGTTACTGCTCTTAACCCATATATCGGTTATGAAAATGCGGCTAAAACTGCTAAAAAAGCATTTAAAGACAATATATCACTTAAGGAAGCTTGTGTTGAGCTTGGATTCCTAACAGAAGAAAAGTTTGACGAGGTGTTCCATCCGGAAGCAATGGTTTAAGCTGGAGGTAAAAAAATGAAGGTTAGTTATTTTCCGGGATGTACCCTGAAAAACAAAGCTAAAGACCTTGATTTGTATGCATACAAATCTGCTGAAGCTTTGGGGGTTACTCTCGAAGAAATTGAAAACTGGCAATGCTGCGGCGGTGTTTTTACAACTGCTAAAAACGAAGTGGCAACAAAGCTTTCCTCTGTTCGTGCGCTAAAGGAAGCAGCGTCAAAGGAACAGCCGCTGGTTACAGTATGCTCAGCTTGTCATAATGTTATTAAACAAACAAACCACGCTATGCAAAACGATAAGGAATTTGCTGATAAGGTTAATCGTTATATGTCCGAAGATGCATATAATGGTGAAGCGGAAGTTTATCACTATCTTGAAATGCTGCGTGATTTGGTTGGCTTTGATAAATTAAAAGAGAAGGTTGTAAATCCGCTTGCAGGCAAAAAGATTGGTGCATATTATGGATGCTTACTTTTAAGACCAAACAGCGTTATGAAGATGGACGACCCTGAAAACCCAAGCATTATGGAAGACTTCATAAAGGCGTTGGGTGCAGAGCCTGTTATCTATTCTATGCGTAACGAGTGCTGTGGCGGATACGTAAGCGTTGAAAGCCCGGAACTTGCAAGTAAGAAAAGTAATGCAGTTATTAACAATGCAAAGACACAGGGTGCTGAAATGATTATAACAGCTTGCCCGCTTTGTAAGTATAACCTTGTAAAAAACGGTGCAGATATTCCGGTAGTTTATTTTACCGAGCTTCTGGCAGAGGCACTTGGAGTAAAGGAGGATACAAATGCATAACAATAAGTATCTTCGTGAAGAATTAATCCGCCAAAGCGGAGTTAATCCAAAAAAATGTATGAAATGTGGTAAATGTTCTGCAACTTGCCCTGCGTACGATGAAATGGAATACCATCCACATCAGTTCGTAAGTATGGTTGAATCAGGAGATATTGAGCCACTTCTAAATTCAGAATCATTATATAAATGTTTATCTTGTTTTGCTTGTATTGACAGATGTCCAAGAGGTGTTGAGCCTGCTAAATTAGTAGAATCAGTACGTCTTGCTGTTATAAGAAAACAGGATGCAAACAGAATGACTGCCAATGACGTTCCGGCACTTTTAGATGAAGATTTGCCTCAACAGCTTTTGGTAAGCGCATTCAGAAAATACAGTAAGTAAGGAGGAAAAGACATAATGCAAAGAGTTGGTGTTTTTGTATGTTGGTGCGGAAGCAATATCGCCGGTACAGTTGATGTTAAAGCAGTAGCAGAAGCACTTAAAAGCGAACCCGGTGTAGTCTTTTCCACCGAGTATCAGTATATGTGTTCTCAGGCAGGACAAGACATGAATAAGGAAGCAGTTAAAGAACATAACTTAACAGGTATTGTTGTATGTTCCTGCTCACCGCGTATGCACGAGGCAACTTTCAGAAAAACTGCAGCGGCAGCGGGCTTAAATCCTTATATGGTTGAAATTGCCAATATAAGAGAACAGTGTTCTTGGGTGCATAAGGATATGCAGACAGGAACAGAAAAGGCAATAATTCTTGGTAAAGCGGCTGTTGCAAAGGTCAACTTGAATACACCGCTGACACCTGGTGAATCACCGGTTACAAAGAGAGCTTTGGTTATCGGTGGCGGTATCGCAGGTATTCAGACAGCACTTGATATCGCAGACGCTGGTTTCGGCGTGGATATAGTTGAAACAAAGCCTACCATCGGCGGAAAGATGGCTCAGCTTGACAAAACTTTCCCGACACTTGACTGCGCTGCTTGTATCTTAACACCAAAAATGGTGGACGTTGCTCAAAACGAAAATATCCGTATTTTCTCATACAGTGAAGTGTCAGAAATCAAGGGATTTGTTGGAAATTTTGACGTTACTATTAAGAAAAATGCAAGATATGTAAAAGAAGATATATGCACAGGCTGCGGTGCTTGTGTTGAAAAGTGTCCGATGAAGAAAGTTCCAAACGAATTCAATCTTGGAATGGACAACAGAAGTGCTATATATATACCTTTTGCACAGGCAGTTCCAAAGGTTGCTACAATCGACCCTAATGCTTGTAATATGCTAAAGAACGGTAAGTGCGGTCTATGTGCAAAAGTTTGTGCGGCAGGTGCAATCGATTATACACAAAAAGACGAATATATTCAGGAAAAATACGGTGCAATCGTTGTTGCAACAGGATTTAATCCTATCAGTATGGACAAGTTTGACGAGTTTGCATACAATCAGTCAAAAGACGTTATAACTTCTTTGGAATTTGAACGTTTGACAAATGCGGCAGGTCCTACTGCCGGTCATTTAGAGAGACCGTCAGACGGAAAGTCACCAAAGACTATCGTATTTGTTCAGTGTGTAGGCTCAAGATGTGATGCATGCGCTGAAAAGGGGAAAGAGTACTGCTCAAAGATTTGTTGTATGTATACAGCAAAACACGCAATGCTTGTACGAGATAAGTACCCTGATACCGAAGTTTATGTATTCTATATAGACGTAAGAACACCGGGTAAGAACTTTGATGAATTCTATCGCCGTGCAGTTGAGGAATACGGCGTGAAATATGTTAAGGGTATGGTTGGTAAGGTTACACCTGAAGGAGATAAGCTAAAGGTTCAGGCATCTGACCTTATTGACAATAAACAGCTTCATATTGATGCTGACCTTGTGGTTTTGGCAGCTGCTATTGAGCCTGATAAGTCAGCAAGACCTCTTGCTACAATGCTTACAGCAAGTATGGATACAAACGACTTCTTTACAGAAGCTCACCCGAAGCTTCGTCCGGTAGAAAGCCCAACTGCAGGCGTATTCTTGTCAGGTGCTTGTCAGGGACCAAAGGATATTCCTGAGACAGTATCACAGGCAGGCGCTGCAGCATCAAAGGTTATCGGACTTTTAGCCAAGGATAAACTGACAGGTAACCCATGTGTTGCTCATTCAAACGAGCTTATGTGTAACGGATGTTCAACTTGTGAAAGAGTTTGTCCATACGGTGCTATCACTTATGAAGACAAAGAATTCCGTATGCCTGACAGAACAACTAAACTAAGAAGAGTTGCGAGTGTAAATCCTGCAGTTTGTCAGGGTTGCGGAGCTTGTACTGTTGCTTGTCCGTCAGGTGCTATGGACTTAAACGGATTTGCAAGTAATCAAATTATGGCGGAGGTGGACGCAATATGCAAGTAAATGAAAGAAAACCTTTAATCGTTGCTTTTTGCTGTAACTGGTGTTCTTATGCCGGTGCAGACCTTGCAGGAAACAACCGTCTTAACTATCCGGCAGACGTTAAAATTATAAGAGTACCTTGCTCTTGCCGTGTTAACCCGATGTTCGTTCTTCGTGCATTCCAGAGAGGTGCAGACGGAGTTATCATCTGCGGTTGCCACCCGGGTGACTGTCACTACACATCAGGTAACTACTATACACGCCGTAGAATGGCGGCACTTTTCTCAATGCTTGATTTCTTGGGCATCGAAAAAGAGCGTACCCGTGTTGAATGGGTTTCTGCGGCTGAAGGTGCAAAGTTTGCAGCTACAATGAATGACTTTGTAGAAAAGGTAACAGCACTTGGAGAAAATAAGAGATTGGAGGATTTGAGATGCAAAAAATAACACAAAATCAGCTAATCGATAAAGCAGTTTCTCTGCTAAATGACGGTACTGTTACTGCAGTTTTAGGATGGGGAAAAGGTGAATTCGGTTACGATGTAACACCTGTTCTTTATAAAACAGAAGAGGATTTGAAGAATAATTTTGTCTGGAACGATTTTTGCGGAGTTAACTTCTCAAAATATCTTGTTTCAAAGACAGACAGATTTGACGGCAAAATCCTTGTATTCTTAAAGCCTTGTGACACATACAGCTTTAACCAGCTTCTAACCGAGCATCGTTTCTGCCGTGAAAAAGTTTATGCAGTAGGTATCCCTTGCGAAGGTATGGTTGATGTTGCGAAACTAAAGGCAACAACAGGCGAGGGAATAAGCGAAATCAAAGAAGATGGCGATAACTTGTTAGTCACAACCATTTATGATGACGCACCAATCGTGGTTGCCGCAAAAGACGTTCTTTTAGAGCGTTGCGAAAACTGTAAGAGTAAAAAGCACGTTGCCTATGACGAGCTGTTAGGTGATGAGGGCGATGTTATAGATTCAGCACGTTTTGACGAGGTTGCAAAGCTTGAGGCAATGAGCCCTGATGAGCGATTTGCTTTCTGGCAGAATGAACTTTCACGTTGCATACGCTGTAATGCTTGCCGTGATGCTTGTCCTGCATGTACTTGTGAAAAGTGCGTGTTCGATAACCCTGCATCAGGCGTTGAAAATAAGGCTCCTGCAAACAGCTTTGAAGAAAAGATGTTCCATATTATAAGAGCATACCACGTTGCAGGACGTTGTACTGACTGCGGAGAATGTTCAAGAGTTTGTCCGCAAAATATTCCGCTTCATCTTTTGAACCGTAAGTTCATAAAGGATATCAACGAATTCTACGGCGAATATCAGGCAGGAGCAGAGGTGGGTTCACGTGCTCCGCTTGTAGACTACACTACCGAGGATTTGGAACCGGGTGAAGTATTTGACAGGAGGGATATTGATGCGTAAATGTTCTCTTGATAAAATAAATTCTGTATTTGAAGAAATCACAAAGAGTGCTAAACTTTATATGCCTGCTGACGATAAGGACGGCAGTGCCGTTTACAAACAGTGGGAAAAGGGAATGGCTTGGAGTGATAAGCTAAATACAGTAAGAAGCCCTAAAGACTTCTTCTTCCCACAGATGGAAAACCTTATGGAGTTTAAAACAGAGGGTAAAAATATCGAAGTTATAGATACCCGATGCGAAACAGAAGATTTTGTTATCTTCGGCGTTCGTGCATGTGATGTAAAGAGCTTCGAAATTTTAGACAGAGTGTTCCTTACCGAGCCGGTTGACAGTTACTATAAGTCAAGACGTGAAAAGGGAATAATCGTGTCAACTGCCTGCACAAAGCCGGCAGAAACCTGTTTCTGTAACACATTCGGCATTTCACCTGAAATGCCAGAAGGTGATATTACAACATGGAAAACAGAGGACGAAATTTTCTTTAAGGCAAATACAGAAAAAGGCGAAGCACTTTTAGAAAAAATTTCTGCATTAACAGAAGAATGTGGCGATGAAAAGGTTAATGAGCAGAAAGAAAAGATTTCTGCAATTATGAATAAGCTTCCGCTAAAAGACCTTACAACAGACGCTTTCGGCGGCGGAAAAACAAGCGAATTCTTTAACAGTCCTGCTTGGGACGAATTGTCACAGGCTTGTCTTGGTTGCGGAACCTGTACCTTTGTATGCCCGACTTGTCAATGCTATGACATTAAAGATTTTAACACAGGAAACGGTGTTATAAGATTCAGATGCTGGGACTCTTGTATGTATTCGGAGTTCACAAAGATGGCTCATGGAAACAACAGACTTACTCAAAAAGAACGTTTCCGCCAGAGGTTTATGCACAAGCTTGTATATTATCCTGAAAACAATGACGGACTATTCAGTTGTGTAGGTTGCGGAAGATGTCTTTCAAAGTGCCCTATTTCTATGAACATCGTTAAAGTAATGAAAAAGATTGGAGGGATGAAGAGTGAATAATATAGAAGAAACTTTAATTCCTAAGGTCGGAGTTATAACTGACGTCCGTATAGACACACCTGATATCAAGACATTCAGAGTTGTTTTACCGGACGGCAAAAAAGCCTTTGACCACCGCCCGGGACAGTGCGCAATGCTTTCAGTACCGGGAGTTGGTGAAGCTATGTTCTCTATCACATCTTCTCCAACAAACGAAGACTATATGGAATTCTCCATTAAAAAGTGCGGATGCGTAACCGATTGGCTGCATCAGGCAGAAGTTGGTCAGCAGATAACAATCAGAGGACCATACGGAAAACCGTTCCCTGTTGATGACGTGTTCGCAGGCAAAAACCTTTTGTTTATTGCCGGTGGTGTTGGTCTTGCACCGCTTCGTTCTGTTATTAACTACTGCAGACACTATCGTGACCGCTATGGTGAAATTGATATTGTTTCCGGTTCATGAAGTAAAGATGATTTGCGTGATTATAAAGAAATCACTGACGAATGGTCAAATGATGCAGGAGTAAGAGTTCATCTTACAATAGACAATCCGCAAGAGGGTTGGGACGGTCACGTAGGATTTGTTCCGAACTATGTAAAGGAGCTTGGTTTTGATACAAACAAAACAGCAGTTCTTTGCGGTCCTCCTATAATGATTAAGTTCACGCTGGACGGACTTTGCGGACTTGGTTTTGACAAAACTCAGATTTACACAACACTTGAACTTAGAATGAAGTGTGGAGTCGGCAAATGCGGAAGATGTAATGTCGGCGCAAAATACGTGTGCAAAGACGGTCCGGTCTTCAGATGCGATGAGCTTGACGAGCTTCCGGATGAATATTAAAGGAGAGCAAAAATGGAAAAATTAGTTAATATATATCTTTTCGGCAAAAAATATGAAGTGCCGGAAAATTTAACAATTATGACCGCTATGGAATATGCCGGCTACCAGTTGGTTCGTGGTTGCGGATGTCGTAACGGTTTCTGCGGTGCTTGTGCAACAATCTACCGCATCAAAGGCGACAAGGAGCTTAAGGCTTGTCTTGCTTGTCAGACAAAGGTTGAGGATAATATGTATATTGCAACCCTGCCGTTCTTCCCGCTTGTTAAGGAAGGATATGACATTGAAAAAATCCCTGTAAACGAATCAGTTATGATGCAGCTTTATCCTGAAATTTATGCTTGTATCGGCTGTAACGCTTGCACAAAAGCTTGTACACAAGGGTTGAATGTTATGCAGTATATCGCATACGCTCAGCGTGGTGATTTTGAAGCGTGTGCTGAAGAATCATTTGACTGCGTAATGTGCGGAGTATGTTCTTCAAGATGTCCGGCAGGTATTTCACATCCTCAGGTTGCAATGCTTGCAAGAAGAATTAACGGTAAGTATCTTGCCCCGGGTTGCGGACACTTAGAAGACCGTGTTAAGGAAATCGAAAATGGTGACTTCAAGGATCTTATCGAAGCTCTTATGGAAAAGCCTATCGAGGAAATGAAAGAGCTTTATAATACACGTGAAATAGAAAAGTAAGGAGGAAAAGAATATGTATTCGGAAAAATTCCAGAAATCACTTGCCGCAGTTGAAGCAGCAAGAGAAAAGAATATCGCATTAGAGCCGGATCGTATGACTGCAAAGCAGAAAGAAGATTTGCTTGCGGCTTTTCATCCGGACTATAAACAGGACCAGTTTGATATACTAAAAATAGGTCCTAATAAGGGAGATAAGGTTCCTACCGAACTTGCTGAAATTCTGCAGGCACACAGCCGAATTACTGCAGACAGCGTAAACCTTGAAAACCCTGACTATGAAACAGACGTACTAATCATCGGCGCAGGCGGTGCGGGAACATCTGCTGCAATCGAGGCACACGAAGCAGGCGCAGATGTTATGATTGTTACAAAGCTTAGAATGGGCGATGCAAACACAATGATGGCAGAGGGAGGTATTCAGGCGGCTGATAAGCCGAACGATTCACCTGCAATTCACTTTGTAGATGCTTTCGGTGGCGGACACTTCGCTGCGAAAAAGGAGCTTTTGTCAAAGCTTGTTTGTGACGCTCCTGAGGCTATTTTGTGGCTTTCTAACCTTGGCGTTGAATTTGACAAGGAAGCTGACGGCACAATGGTAACAACTCACGGCGGCGGCACTCCAAGAAAGAGAATGCACGCTGCAAAAGACTACTCAGGTGCAGAAATTATGAGAACTCTTCGTGACGAAGTTCTAAACCGTAATATTCCTGTTGTTGATTTTACTTCTGCAATCGAGCTTATTCTTGACGAAAACGGCAACGCAGCAGGTGCTGTGCTTATGAATATGGAAACAAAAGAACTTTTGGTTGCAAAGGCAAAAACAGTTATTATTGCGACAGGCGGTGCAGGACGTATGCACTATCAGGGTTTCCCGACATCAAACCACTACGGTGCAACTGCTGACGGTCTTGTTCTTGGTTACCGTGCAGGCGCAAAGCTGCTTTATGCTGAAACTTTGCAGTATCACCCGACAGGCGTTGCATACCCTGAACAGATTTTCGGTGCATTGGTTACTGAAAAGGTTCGTTCACTTGGTGCAAAGCTTGTAAACGAAAATGGCGAAGTATTTATGCATCCACTTGAAACCCGTGACGTATCAGCGGCATCTATCATCCGTGAATGTTCAGAAAGAGATAACGGTGTAGACACAGGAAACGGCAAGGGTGTATGGCTTGATACTCCGATGATTGAAAAAATCGGCGGAGAGGGAACTATTATGAAGAGAATCCCTGCTATGTGGAGAATGTTCGAAAAGTACGGCATTGATATCAGAAAAGAGCCAATCCTTGTTTACCCGACACTTCACTATCAGAACGGCGGATTGGATATTACTGCAGACTGTATGACAACTAATGTAGAGAACTTGTTTGTTGCCGGTGAAGCAGTTGGCGGAATTCACGGTAAGAACAGACTGATGGGTAACTCACTTTTAGATATTATCGTATTCGGCAGAAGTGCAGGTAAAAATGCTGCTAAAAAGGCTAAAGACGTATCAGTTGGCAAGCTTTCGCTTTCACACGTTGAAAAGTTTGAAAAGGAAATTGCAGATGCAGGCATCGTTACTGAAACAGTATCTCCAAAGCTTTTACCGGACTACACGAGAAAAAGATAAGAGGAGATGTTGTTAGGATGAATTTATTTGGTGGCGTTGTGCCTATTACAGGAATAACATTTTTAATGTTTTCTCTTGTTGCTATCCTTGCCATCGGATATGCAATCGGA
Organism: Clostridia bacterium; assembly: GCA_045658645.1. GTDB lineage: Bacteria > Bacillota > Clostridia > UBA1381 > UBA1381 > UBA1738. The sequence goes on from JAZOVJ010000073.1 coordinate 16,315, forward strand.
AGAATAACAATTAAAGGTATATCGCTGGGCTCTGCAGGAGTATTTCTGGTGGCTTTGGTGTTCGGATGCTTGTTTTACGGCAATTTAGATGCTCAGCTTCCGGAGTATACAACAAATGCCTTAAAGATTGTTGAAAATTTGGGACTTATACTTTTTGTTACATCAGTCGGATTTATTGCAGGACCTAAATTCTTCAGTAATATGAAGAAAAACTTTACCTCATATGTATTGTTGGGTTTGGTTATCATATTTACAGGAGCTATTGTTGCAGTAGGCTGTGTATATGTTGGCAAACTAATGGGCGAAACCGATATGGAAAAGCTTTCTGCGATTGTTTCAGGCTTATTCGCAGGAGCGCTTACATCAACACCTGCGTTTTCAGCCGCTAAAGCATCGGTGTCAAGCCCTGAACTTGAACAGCTTGTTTCAGTAGGTTACGGTATCGCATATATATTTGGTGTAATCGGTGTTGTATTGTTTGTTCAGCTTTTACCAAAACTATTAAAGGTAAATATGGACGAAGAAAGAGCCAAGCTTGTTGCTGCTTCAGAAGCAAATGCTTCTAAAAAGTCAGCAGGTAAGCTTTTGGAGCTTGATGATTTTGGTATTGCACCATTTGCTATTGCGGCTGTAATCGGAATATTTATCGGTATGATAAAAATTCCGCTATCAAGCGAAGGTCTTGATGGAACAACCTTCTCACTAACCACAACCGGAGGATGCCTTTTAGCTTCTCTTGTTTTTGGTCACTTCGGAAGAGTTGGCAAAATCAACATTATGCCGTCTGTAACAACTCTTAAGGTATTCAGAGAACTGGGACTTGTTTTATTCCTTGCAGGAGCAGGTATCTCAGGCGGTGCAAGATTTGTTCAGGAATTTAAGATTGACTATTTCATTTATGGCGTAGTAATGACAATTCTGCCTATGATTGTCGGATTTATATTTGCAAAATATATCCTTAAAATCAGTGTTCTTAACATTCTTGGCTCAATCACAGGCGGTATGACAAGTACACCGGCACTTGGAACGCTTATCCATGTTGCAGGAACAGAGGATGTTGCAGCTGCTTATGCGGCAACTTATCCTATTGCGTTGGTGGCGGTTGTGTTCGCATCGCAATTTATTATAATTCTATTTTAAATTAAATTAATATAAGAAAGAGAGGAAAAATTTTTATGGCAACAATTGATTTAAGTAAGTATGGTATTACAGGAGTGAAGGAAATTATTCACAATCCTTCATATGAAGAACTTTTTGCTGCAGAAACAGATCCTTCATTGGAAGGTTTTGAAAAGGGTCAGGTAACTGAACTTGGTGCAGTAAACGTTATGACAGGTATCTACACAGGTCGTTCACCTAAGGATAAGTTCATCGTTATGGACGAAAATTCAAAGGACACAGTTTGGTGGACATCAGACGAATTCAAGAACGACAACCACCCATGCAGTGAAAGCGCTTGGAAAGAACTAAAGGAAAAGGCTGTTAAGCAGCTTTCTGACAAGAAGCTTTATGTTGTTGACGTGTTCTGCGGTACTAACGCTGACTCAAGAATGGCAATCAGATTTATTATGGAAGTTGCTTGGCAGGCTCACTTTGTAACAAATATGTTCATTCTTCCAACTGCTGAAGAACTTGAAAACTTTGAACCAGATTTTGTATGCTACAATGCATCAAAGGCAAAGGTTGAAAACTACAAGGAATTAGGCCTGAACTCAGAAACTGCAGCAGTATTCAACATTACATCACGTGAACAGGTTATCCTAAACACATGGTATGGTGGAGAAATGAAGAAGGGTATGTTCTCAATGATGAACTACTTCCTGCCACTAAAGGGTATGGCTTCAATGCACTGCTCAGCAAACACAGATATGAACGGTGAAAACACAGCACTATTCTTCGGTCTGTCAGGTACAGGTAAGACAACACTTTCAACAGATCCAAAGCGTCTTCTGATCGGTGACGACGAACACGGTTGGGACGATAACGGTGTGTTCAACTTTGAAGGCGGTTGCTACGCTAAGGTTATTAATCTTGATAAGGAATCAGAACCAGACATCTATGCTGCAATTAAGAGAAACGCACTTTTGGAAAACGTTACAGTTGATGAAAACGGCAAGATTGACTTTGCTGATGGTTCAGTTACAGAAAATACTCGTGTATCATATCCAATCGACCACATCGAAAAGATTGTACGTCCGGTTTCAGCAGCTCCTGATGCAAAGAACGTAATCTTCTTATCAGCTGACGCTTTTGGAGTACTTCCGCCGGTTTCAATTCTAACACCGGAACAGGCTCAGTACTACTTCCTTTCAGGCTTCACATCAAAGCTTGCAGGAACAGAACGTGGTATCACAGAACCTACACCAACATTCTCTGCTTGCTTCGGTCAGGCTTTCTTGGAACTACACCCAACAAAGTATGCTGAAGAACTTGTTAAGAAGATGGAAAAGAGCGGTGCAAAGGCGTACCTTGTAAACACAGGCTGGAACGGAACAGGCAAGAGAATTTCAATTAAGGATACAAGAGGTATTATTGACGCTATCCTTGACGGTTCAATCCTAAAGGCTGAAACAAAGGAAGTACCTTACTTCAACTTTGAAGTTCCTACAGCACTTCCGGGCGTTGATTCAGGAATCCTTGACCCTCGTGACACATACGCTGATGTTGCAGAATGGGAAGCAAAGGCAAAGGACCTTGCAACACGTTTTGTTAAGAACTTTGATAAGTACACAGGTAACGATGCTGGTAAGGCATTAGTTAAGGCTGGTCCTAACCTTTAATACTTTTATTTGAAAAGGCACAAATCCGATATGGATTTGTGCTTTTTTGTTGCTTATTTTAATTCGGAGAATGGCTATAAAAAAGTAAATATATAAACTGTAAAACAGATGTCAGCTTGTTTGGGAAAAGTGCAAAAAAAAGTAAAAAATTTTTAATTTTTTTTGGTAATTATATTGACGTTTTGTAACGGTTGTGTTACAATACAATTACATGTAGATATTTATATCTACCTTATCCGTATAGTGCGAATTATACGGTTATAATAATAAAATTCAAAAAAGGAGGAATGAAAGATGAGATGTAAAAAATTCTTTGCATTACTACTTTCACTATGCATGGTTGCAAGCTCATTTGTGGCTGTATCAGCGGCGACAGAAAAAGTTATTGATATTAACCTGTCACTTGATGATGCAAGCGAACTTACATGGGTGCAACCAGGCGTAACACTTTCTAACGCTGACGACATCGGCGGAAGAAGCAATGTTGTTAAAGCGTCGGGAGTAAAGGACGCTAATGACAACACAGTTGGTATCATACTACCAGAGGGTTTTGCATTCCAGGAAGGAGACGTTCTTACATATAGTGTGGACGTTTACGCAGAAAGTGCAATCAACCCTGATATGTGGTTAAAAAACTATGATGGTAGCGAACAAAACCCAGTTGCAAAATTTTATGAAGATCAAATTGATGCAAACTCATGGGTAACTGTAACAAAGACATTCACATACGCAGAAATGAATGCCGAGTCAACTACAGGTACATTTGATATAGCAGGTAACTATGCATTCTTCATTTGCCCAAGAGTAGATGTAGCATTAGACGTATATCTTGACAACCTTTCTTTTACAGTTACAAGAACAACTCCGGAACCAACTCCAGAGGTAACTTCGATTCAGTTGTCTGCAACAGGAACAACAAGAATTAACGGTAGTGATTATACTGAATCTACTGTGAGCAAAACAATAGTAAATGGTACAAATCTTATACTACAAAAAACTGCGGCAGGAAACACAGTAACATACACAGTAAACGCACCTGTTGCGGGATATTACAGAGCAGCTATTGCAGCCGGCATTGATAAAACAGCGAATTCCGGTTCAGTTGACTGGTCAATATTAAACGCTCCGACATTGCTCTCAGATAAAAACTCGGACTATGCAATAGACGGATGGAGCTATAAATGTAGAAACTATGATTTGGGAAGTATATACTTAAATCAGGGC
>JAZOVJ010000074.1:0-41440 GCA_045658645.1 Clostridia bacterium
AACCTTATGGTTGGAACAACAGAAGATAAGTTCGATCCATATATGGATACAACAAGAGGAATGATTATAACTGTTCTTTATCGCTTAGAAGGCTCACCAGAAGTAAATGGCGATAACCCATTTGCTGACGTAGCTGCTGACTCTTACTATGCAAAGGCAGTTATCTGGGGTCTACAGAACGGTATCATTTATGGTTTCTCAGAAACTGAATTTGGTCCAGACGCAAAGATTACTCGTGAACAGTTAATGGCTATTAAGCACAGATATGCTGAATTCAAGGGATACGATCTATCACACGGAGAAGATGTAGAACTTCATCTTTATGACGATGATCATCACGTATCTGGTTGGGCAGAAGAAGCAATGAAGTATGGTGTAGGAAGCGGATTGATTTATGGTAAGACAGAATCAACACTTAATCCGAAGGATAATGCTTCAAGAGCAGAATTTGCTACAATTTTGAAGAGATTCTTTGAAATGCATAACTAAAATAAGCCGTAAGGCTAAAAAAGAGACAGGGTAAAACCTGTCTCTTTTTACATAAAAAAACACCCGTTTGATTAGCCTTATTTTGAGGCATCATATACGAGTGGATATTTTTTACATTGTATTCTGATGTTCTGTATAGGTTTCTGTAAAGATATGACTTCCGTCATTTTTTGTGGTGTCAGTGTGATAATAAAGGTATTTGTGGATTTTAGGTGTTAGTGCCGCCCTTATTGATTTAATACCAGGTGAGCATATAGGTCCTACCGGAAGCCCGCTATATCTATAGGTATTATAAGGTGAATTTATCTCTAAATCCTTATAGAAAACACGGTCCACGTTATACATACCGTCTGAAATTGCATATACAACGCTTGCGTCAATCTGCAGAGGCATATTCTGTTTGATTCGGTTATGAATAACTCCTGAGATAATCTCTCTTTCGTTATCAAGCTTTGCCTCTCGCTCAACTAAAGATGCACAGGTTATAGTCTTATAAAAATCTGCAATATTCAAGTCCTTTGTTTGCTTTTGAAATTCAACAAGCATTGTCTTAATAACTGTTTCAGCAGTGGCATCCGAATAAAATTCGTAGGTTGACGGATATAGAAAACCCTGGAGCTTATATCGTATGTTAGAGTTTTGAGGTACTGATTTTAAGAACGGATAATCATAGTTCTTTTTTAGTGCCGCTTCAAACTCACTGTCGGTGCAAAGCCCCATATCAACAACACGTGCCTTAATTTGTTCAACGGAAAAGCCTTCCGGAATAGTAAGGGTCATTGTGTTTTTCTTGGCACCTTTTGTAGCAAGCGTTGTTATAATTTCGCCCAAAGAATCATTTCTGTCAAACTTAAATGTTCCGTACTGAAGTTTGCCGTTATACTTTGATAAGGTAAGCCTTGCAAGGAAAAGATATTTTGAACTGATAACATCATTTTCTTTCAGTATTTCAGCAATTTTTGTGGATGATGAGCCTTCCGGGACTGTTATAGTGACCGTTCCTGATTTAAAACAGGAGGAGAACATTAAAAGTAACAGTATAACAAGAACGGCAAGTGTCACGATTGTAACACGCTTTCTCTGTTTTTTTTGTTGCAGTTTCCGAAGTTTTAAACGGTGTAAGCCTTTTTCCATAGGTATATCACTCCATTACCATACAAATTCGAATTCCAAATCGCCTATTCTTACAGTATCGCCTTCCTGGATACCGGCATCTGCCAAAGCGTCAATAACACCACGGTTTTTAAGTGCCTGCTGGAAGAACTGTAAGCTTTCTGAGTCGGAGAAGTTTACGCTGCCGCCAACTGATTCAATCCAGCTGCCTGAAACAACATAAATTCCGTCTTCAATATTAACTTCAAAGCCTTTATCGGTTTTGTCAATAAACTCTTCTTCGTTAATGTCAAGCTCGATATCGAATTCCTGTATAGGCGGAAGCTCCTGAAGCTTTGTGTAAGTGTACTTCATAAGCTCGGAAAGACCCTCGCCGGTTGCTGCAGAGATGGGGAATACCTCATAGCCTGCATTTTTCATAGTCGCTACAAATTCGTTATATACATCTTCGTCCTGAATGATGTCGGTTTTATTAGCCGCAATAATCTGTGGACGGTTTTCAAGCTCCATATTGTATTTTACAAGTTCGGAGTTGATAATCTCAAAATCATCAAGCGGATTTCTGCCCTCAATTCCCGATACATCAATTACGTGAATTAAAAGTCGTGTTCGCTCTATGTGGCGAAGGAACTCGTGTCCTAATCCAACGCCCTCTGATGCGCCCTCAATTATTCCCGGAATATCCGCCAAAACAAAGCTCATATGCTCAGCTAAAGACACAACGCCAAGGTTAGGCTCTAAGGTTGTAAAATGATAGTTGGCAATTTTCGGGTCAGCTTTTGTTGTGCGAGATAAAATTGTGGATTTTCCAACGTTAGGAAAACCAACAAGACCAACGTCAGCCAAAAGCTTAAGCTCAAGGTAAACCTCACGCTCATCACCCTTCTGACCGTTTTTTGCAAAGTTGGGGGTCTGGCGTGTTGCTGTTGCAAAGTGTGCATTTCCCCAACCGCCGTTACCGCCTCGTGCAAGGATTACGTCTTTTTCGGGGTCGTAAAGGTCGGCAATAATTTTTCCGGTCAGGACATCTCGGACAACTGTTCCCTGCGGAACTGAAATGATAATATCCGAACCGCGTTTGCCGTTCATTTTGTTCTTCATTCCTGCCTGTCCGCTTTCTGCTACGTATTTACGCTTGTAACGGAAGTCCATTAAAGTGGTAAGGCCCAAATCAACCCGGAAAACAACGTTCCCGCCACGACCGCCGTCACCACCGTCAGGACCGCCGGCAGCTACGTACTTTTCACGGTGAAAAGCAATTGAACCGTTACCGCCGTTACCGGCCTTTATATATATTTTTGCTTTATCTATAAACATATATTTTCTCCCTTTCTAAAGGTTTAAAAAACTAAAAGTCCATTATCTTTTCTATTATACCATAAAGTGACAAAAAAGTAAATAGCAGGATTTAGGGACATATTAAAAGGAAAATGGATTAAATTCTGACATATACTTAACTTGAGGTGAGTGTATGTCATTTATAATGGAAATTTTACAGAATATTATGCTTCTTTTGGGATTTGTAGGCGGTGGGAACAGTTTCCCGAAACCTCTTTCCAAGGAAGAGGAGGCAAAATATATTGACCTTATGGAAAAGGGTGATGAGCGGGCAAAAAACATACTTATTGAACACAATCTGCGACTTGTTGCACATATTGCAAAAAAGTATGCCACTGAAAATAACTTTGATGATTTGGTATCAACAGGCACAATCGGACTTATTAAGGGAATAAACACCTTTGACAGAACAAAAACATCAAAGCTCACAACTTATATTGCAAGGTGTATAGAAAATGAGGTTTTAATGGTTTTAAGAGCCTCAAAAAAGAGTGCAGGAGACGTTTCTTTAGATGAATCCATCGGCGTTGATAAGGAAGGGAATAATATGACATTTTCCGATGTGCTTCCTTTGGATACAGACGATATATCCGATATGATTGCCCTTAAGATAGACATCAAGAAATTGTATAGGGCAATAGATAATGTGTTATCGCCCGATGAGAAAAAGATTTTGTTCTGGCGGTATGGACTTGGCAGTGAGAAAAAACGTACTCAGCGTGAAATTGCAAAAAGTCTGGGTATTTCAAGGTCATATGTGTCAAGGATAGAAAAAAGGGCAATAAAAAAGCTTTCAGCAGAAATTAAAGAATAGTTTTTTTGGCTTTTTTTCAAAATATACTAATGAAGGAGTGATTAAAATGGAAAATATAAGAACAGACCTTGCCATTGAAGCGCACGAAATGTGCTCAAAGAAAAAAGCTGTGGAAACAGAAGTACGAGGTGTCAGCGTGAGAGAGGAAAAACGGGACGGTGTTTTCGTTACCGTTATTGACATTAACAATAAACAGGGCGAAAAGGAAATGGGGAAGCCTATGGGCAAATATATAACCATAGAAGCACCAAAGATAAAGTTTTCAGATGAGGAGCTGGAAAATGCAGCAAATGTAATTGCCGAGCAGATACGAAAAATTTGCCACATTACTGAAAAAACGAAGACCCTTGTTGTAGGTCTCGGAAACGATATGATAACTCCCGATGCACTTGGGCCAAAAGTTGTGTCACAGCTTATGGTGACAAACCATATAAAGACGTATTTAAAGGATATGTTAGATGAATCGTATAGTTCGGTCTGTGCTATTGTTCCGGGGGTTTTGGGTACGACAGGAATAGAAACCACAGATATAATAAAGGGAGTTGCCGATAAAATAAAACCTGAAATAGTTATATGTGTGGACGCTCTTGCAACAAGAAGCGTTAACAGGATTTCAACAACTGTGCAGATTTCAGATACGGGAATAAGCCCGGGGTCCGGAGTTGAAAATAAGCGGGAAGAAATCAGCGAAAAAAGTATAGGTGCAAAGGTTATTTCAATAGGAGTACCAACAGTGGTTGATGCTGCAACAATAGCCTCGGACAGTATTGATGCTGTCATTGAAACAAACGAAGAACTTAAAATCTTGTGCTGTGGAAATGAAAGGCGGAATATTATAAAAAAAGCACTGTTGGGAAGCGAAAAAAATATGATGGTAACGCCAAAGGATATTGACCTTGTAATCCGCCGAGCTGCAAAGGTTGTGGCGGACGGAATTAATCTTGCACTTCACAATAGTGCCACTTTTTAAAATGTGGAAAATATTGACATAAGACCTATTTAGATGTAAAATTATACTGATTACTAAAAATAAAGGAGCAGGAAGAATGCTAAAGGTTATTCCTATAAATAATAATATAACGCTAAACTATATTCCTATGGATAAACTGAAAACAACCACAATAGGAATGTATATTCACAGACCGCTAAAAAAGGAAGAGGCGTCTTATAACGCTATTTTGCCACATATTTTAAAAAGAGGGAACAAGGTTTTAAAAAACAGTCAGGAAATTGCAAAATACCGTGAAAATTTATATGGTGCCAAATTTTCTGCAGGGATAAGCAAAAAGGGTGACAGTCAGATTTTGTGTTTTGAGGGAGAAACCATTTCCGATAAGTATGCACCGCATGGCGAAAAGCTGATATCAGGACTTTTAAAGCTTATTCTCGGTTCGGTTTTTGAACAGAACGAAACCTTTTCGGCGGAGGTTTTTGAGCAGGAAAGAACAAACTCAATCACAAAAATTGAGAATATAATAAACGATAAAAGGGTCTATGCAATATATCGCTGTCAGGAGGAAATGTCAAAGGGGGACCCGTTTTCTGTTCCACGTCTTGGATACGTGGAGGATATGAAGAAGATGACAATGGAGGAGCTTTACAGCTATTATAAGGAGCTTATTGTTTCCTCTGAAATTGACATCTATGTCTGCGGTGATGCGGATATTTCAGAAGTTGAAACTGAAATAAAAAATGCCGTATCAGGATATGAATTTAAAGAAGCAAAAATGCCAAAGAGTAACGTTCTTGCTATAAAGGACAAGGTTAATGACGTAACCGAAAGGCTTGACGTAACGCAGGGGAAGCTTGCGATAGGGTTCCTGACAGGAATCGCATCAACGGATGAGGACTACTATAATTTAGTGGTTGCCAATGCCGTTTTCGGCGGTGGTGCACAGAGCAAGCTGTTCAATAACGTACGTGAAAAGCTTAGTCTTGCATATTATGCAGGGTCAATGCTTGATAAGTATAAGGGTATGCTTTTGGTGAATGCCGGAATTGAGTTTGAAAACTTCAAAAAGGCATACGATGAAACTCTTGTTCAGCTTGAAGAAGTAAAAAAGGGCAATATAACAGACCTTGAGATTGAATCAAGCAAGATGTTTTTGATAAATAGCCTTGTGACAACCTATGATGACCAGATGGCGTTAATTTCTTTCCACTTAAATCAAAAGGTGGCAGATACAAACAAAAGCATTGAAGAATGTATCGAAAAAATCAGGCTTGTGACAAAGGAAGATGTGGCAAGAATATTTAAAAAGGTGCATCTTGACACCGTGTACTTTCTTGCAGGAGAGGAGGCGTAATGATGCAAAGAATATGTGATAAACAAACAGGCGAAAGTGTTTTTTATAAAAAGCACGAAAGCGGTCTTAACATTTATATTATGCCACGGGGCGGATATTCATCAAGTTATGCTATTTTCGGCACAAAGTACGGCTCTGTTGACTCTGAATTCATTGTGCCTGGTGAGACAAGCGTTACGAAAGTTCCTGACGGAATTGCACATTATCTTGAGCATAAGATGTTCGATCAGCCTGACGGTAGTAACGTTTTTGACAAGTTCTCAAAATTCGGCGGAGAGGCAAATGCCTTTACAAGCTTTAATATGACGGCATACCTTTTCTCTTGTACCGAAAATTTTGAGGAAAATTTAGAAACTTTAATGGACTATGTTCAGTCACCGTATTTCACAAAAGAAAGTGTTGAAAAGGAACAGGGAATTATCGGTCAGGAAATACGAATGTATGACGATAATGCGCCTTGGCGTGTCTTCTTTAACTTCCTTGGACTTTTGTATAAAAATAACCCTGTTAAGCTTGATATTGCAGGGACTGTTGAGAGCATTGCAAAAATCGACCACGAGCTTTTGTATAAGTGTTACAATACTTTTTATAATCTTTCAAATATGACTTTGTTTGTAACAGGTGATTTGGACCCTCATGCGACACTTTCGGTTATTGAAAAGAATATCAAAAACAACACTCCGTTTGACGAGGAGATAAAGCGTATTTATCCTGAGGAGCCTAAAGAGGTTGCGGGTAAGTACAAAGAACAGTCAATCAGCGTTGCGACACCGCTTTTTATGATGGGCTGGAAGGACAACGATGTGGGATATTCCGGAAGGAAGCTTCTTAAAAAGTCTATCGAAATGGAAATAATAACCGAAATGATATTTGGCAAAGGCTCGCCGCTTTATAACGACCTTTACGAGTCAGGACTTATAAACCAGAACTTCGGCTTTGAATATTCACCTCATATTGATTATGCGTATACAGCAATTGAGGGTGAGAGCAAAGACCCTAAGGCTGTCTATGAAAAAATAACGGAATATGTGGATAATTTACGAAAAGAAGGACTTTTGGAGGAGGACTTTAACCGCATCAAAAAGGTCATCTGGGGTGATTATATCCGCTCGTTTAATGATATTGAGGGCTATGCACACAGCTTCCTTACTATGTCATTTTTGGACATAAGCTATTTTGACTACTTTGAAGAATATGAAAGCATTACCTTCAGCGATGTAAAAGCAAGATTTATGGAGCAGTTCAACAATGACTATTCCGTATTATCGGTTATTAACCCAAAATAAAAAAACGGCATTCTGCCGTTTTTTTTGCTTTAAATCATTGCGATTAAAAATACTATGCTTATTGCCATCAGGACTACGTGAAGAATGCCTATGGCATTCGCTTTTTTCAATTCTTCGTTTTCTAAAAACTGGCGAATCATTTTAAAAATCACAAGCGCTGCGCCGCAGATGATGGCAGGTGCAAAGAAAAATCCTAAAAGGCCCGCTTTTCCATCGGCTTGAAGTATGAAACTTAAAATAACAATAAAGTATGCGCAACCGGATAGCAGAGAGAATATAAGTCCGCCGTATTTTGTATTAAAAATCTTTTCTATTTTCATAAAAAATGCCTCGCTCTTTCGTAATATGGGATAAGTATAACACAAGTGAAAAGTAAAATCAATGTTTATGTCCTGTAATGGAGAAAAAAGTTGTTTAAAATGCACAATCAAAACAAAGTTCTTTTATTGATTACTGTTAAAAGCATATAAAACCATATTGACATAATACCTTTATTTATGGTACAATAAACAGACAATATAGCATAGCAAGGAAAGGCTTGCAAGACAAATATTCGTGGAGGTTTTATCAGTGGCAAAATCGGGTTATGAAGACTTTTACACACTTTCCGATGAAGAATGCGTAAAAGTAAGCCAGACGGGGAATGAAGAGGCGCTGAACCACATAATTGCCAGATACAGAAACTACGTTTATTCCAAGGCAAATACATATTTTTTGGTGGGTGCTGATAAGGACGATGTGGCACAGGAGGGACTTATTGGTCTTTACAAAGCCACACAGGAGTACAGAGAGTCTATGGGATGCTCATTCAAGCACTTTGCAGGAATTTGTATTTCCCGCCAGATAATTACAGCAATTAAGGCAGCGACACGAAAAAAACACGGACCTTTAAATTCTTACATTTCTCTTGACAAACCGGAGGAGTATGAAACCGAAGAAACTTTTGAGGGCGTGATGGAGGCGGAAAGTCCTGAAGATATTGTAATCAGTCAGGAAAACCTTGAAAACATTGAGTGTAAGATTACAAAGGCACTGAGCAAAATGGAAATGCAGGTGTTTATGTACTATACTCAAGGGTTGTCTTACGAGGAAATAGCAAATCTGATGCAAAAGCCGGTGAAGTCAATAGATAACGCCCTTTGCAGAATAAAAAAGAAGCTGTTATCCGAGCTAAAATAACCGCATATAGCTTAAGTTAAAGCAAAGCCGTAAGGCAATATAAGGGTGCAAATCCCTTTGTGCGGAACGAAATTTTTTAACTAATTCTAAAGTGAGGGACTAAAAATGTACGAAGACAAAACTTTAATCTGTAAGGACTGCGGTCAGGAATTTATTTTCTCTGCAGGTGAACAGGAATTTTATGCAGAGAAAGGATTTCAGAATGAGCCTATTCGCTGTAAGGATTGCAGAATTGCAAGAAAGAACAGCTTAAAGCAGAATAGAGAAATGTATGAAATCACCTGTGCGAGCTGTGGTAAGGTAGACAAAGTTCCATTCTTGCCAAAGAACGACAGACCGGTTTATTGCAGTGAATGTTTTGAAAAAAATAAGGAATAATCTCTTGCTTTTTAAGAGAAACTGAATTTTTGGGGACTGTATGGTATTAACCATTAGTCCCTTTTTTTGTAATTAATTTTGCATTGTTTAATCCTCATAGATGTAAATGTTATAACAAGTATCCCTAAAATCACAAAAAACAGAATGTTTATAACAGAATAAAAAGAACTCATACAAAAGCCTGCGGACATAACTGCAGAAGTGTTTTTGAACACCGATATCTTTGGCGGAAATAAACAGAAATACATATAAGTAAAAAAGGCTGAAAATAATCCGTGCAGGATTTTACCGGCAATATATGGCACTAATGAAAGGTGGTATTTAGCCACGATTGCCGCAACCTGAATATGCACGCATATTCCGGCAAAGCCTACAATAAACGCGGAAAGTGTAAGCTTAATTGTTACAGGAAGCGTAGTATGGCTTATGGTCTTTGTGCCGCCTGTCATCTCTAAAATTCCTGTTATGAAAGACTTAATGGAATCGTTCAAGGGAAGATGCGTGGTTATGATACCTGAAATTACACCGAAAAATATAACGGCACCCGAAACGGTCAGAATGCTGTTTATTGAGCTTGCCAGAACCTTTGAAAACACCTGTGAAAAACTGTCTTCGCTTTGGTTTAAGGAATAGATGGGTGCTGTGTGCTTATCTTTTTCATAAAAGCGGAACAAAAAACCTACCAATAGAGTTGAAAGAATATGTGATACATATAGAACTGCCCCGATCTTTGCGCTTGAATATATAGCAGAACCTACTGCACCCAAAATAAAAAGCGGTCCTGAATTATTGCAAAAGGCAAGAAGACGCTCGGTTTCGGTTTTGGAAAGATACCCTGACTCATATAACTGGCAGGCGGTTACAGCACCAAGCGGGTATCCGCTTACAATACCTAAAACAAGGGCAGACGCCCCCGGACCGCCAACGTTAAATAAAGGTCGCATAAAAGGACCTGATACCTTGGCGAGAATTTTGGTAAAACCGGAGTAAATCAAAAGACCTGAGCAAATAAAGAAAGGGAAAAGAGACGGAATAATAACGTCATAGCAAAGGTATAGCCCTGATTTTGCATAAGTGATTGCATTTTGCGGAAAAAGCAGTATCATCAGTGCGATAAACGCCACAAACAAATAAGGAATATTGCGCTTCAATTCAAATCACCTCCAGTATTCACTTTATGACATCACCTGAAAAAATATAGCATATAATTTTCATAAGGAGTGATGGGTTTTGGATATAGCAAGAAAAATTTCGGAAGTGCTTGAAATCCCAACCGAGTCAATGCTTAATATCCCAAGAATAACTATTGTAGGAAAAGAAAAGGTACACGTGGAAAATTATGTTGCACTTTTAGACTATAAAAGGGAAAATATCCGTCTTAAATATCAGGGCGGGGTTATAGATATTTTGGGTAAGGGTTTTGAAATTAAGGTAATCGGTGAAGAAAATATTGTGGTATTGGGTGAAATTGAGTCGGTAAAGTTGGTTTAGGGGAGGTTTTTGTGAATTGTTTTTAATAAAAATCTTCCATTTTTTAAAAGGTTATGTTATACTATCAATAAAGGGACATAATAAGGAAGAGTTTTTGAGCCGTGCTGTAAAAGGCGGAGTGAAAATTCTTGAAAGTGTTACCTTTGATGATGAAATAAGAGTCAAAATTTTTGCTTGCGAGTTCCCTGTGCTTAAACGTTTTAAACCGAAGTGCAGAGTGCATATTCTGAAAAAATGCGGACTTTGGTTTTGGTTGAAAGGAACAAGAAAAGCATTTCTTTGCGGATTGGTTTTGTTTTTGGTTCTTTTAACCCTAAGCTCGCAGTTTGTGTGGGATATACGCTATGAAGGCGTAGAAAATACAGACACAGAAAAGCTGGAATTGGCAATAAAAAAAGCGGGGCTTCATCGTGGAATGCTTAAGGTGCAACTGAAATCCGGCTATGAAATGAAGGATATTATTTTAAATAATACCGATGATATTGCATGGGCTTGGGTGTACGTTAAGGGAACGAGAGCGGTGGTTAAAATTCGTGAGAACATTATTCCACCTGAAGTTTTTGACCCTGATGTGCCTTGCGATATAGTGGCGTCACGGAGCGGACTTATAAAGAGCATAACCACTATAAGAGGAAGATGTGTAGCAAGTGAAAATCAGATGGTAGCACCGGGGGATACCATAATCTCGGGAACGTACCGGTTTGATGATAAACCCGCCTATCAGGTACACGCATCGGGGAGCGTCAAGGCAGAAACCGAGCATATACGCTCCGGCGTATATAAACAGGTCTACTGCTATAAAAAGTACACAGGCAGAAAAAGACATAAAGTGAGAATAAAAATATTCGGTATTGATATTCCGCTTTTCATAAAGGAAGAGTCAGGTTTTAACGAGTACGATATAGCCGAAAAAAACTATGACCTTAAGATAGCAGGAAACTATCTGGGTGCAGGGATTTCGGTAAGAACCGCAAAAGAGTATATAGAGGAAAAGGAACCCATTTCCTTTGAAAGTACAGTAGATTTTGCGGAAAAGGAACTGGAAAAGCAAATTTCAAAGGAGTTACTTTTTGGAGCGGAGCTTATAGAAAAGAAAACCGAAACTGAAAAAATAGACGAGGAAACCGTTAAAGTAACGGTTATAATGAATTTTATAGAAGAAATAGGAACAGAAAAACGAATTGATGAGGTGACACAAGTTGAACCAAAGACAGATAGAACTGCCGGAAGCAGTTGACCTTCAGGAATTGTTCGGCAGTTTTGACAGTAACCTAAAGCTGTTGGAAAAGGGGCTGAATGTTGGAATAACATCACGTGACAATGCCATAAAGATAACCGGCGAAGACGACAATCTTGATAAAGCAGGCGAAGTTGTTAGCATACTTTTAAAGATTTTGGAGCGAGGAGAGGAAATTGACGAGCAGAAAATCCTTTATGCAATAACAATGGTACAGGAAAACGGCGGAGTTGATTTAAAACTTCTTGGCGAGGACTGTATTGCAGTAAGCCACAGGGGAACGCCTATTAAGACAAAAACACTTGGACAGAAAAAATATATAGAGGCTATTGATAATAACACCATCGTGTTCGGGATAGGACCTGCGGGAACGGGAAAAACATACCTTGCGGTTGCAAAGGCGGTTACAGCGCTTCGGAATAAGGAAGTGAACAGAATAATCCTGACCAGACCTGCCGTTGAAGCGGGAGAGAAACTTGGATTTTTACCGGGCGATTTGCAAAACAAGGTGGACCCTTACCTAAGACCTTTATATGACGGGATGTATGAAATGCTTGGCGGTGAGGGATTTGCACGTTATCAGGAGCGTGGTATGATTGAGGTAGCACCTCTTGCCTATATGCGAGGAAGAACGTTAGATAATGCCTTTATAATTTTGGACGAAGCACAGAACACAACACCGGAACAGATGAAGATGTTCCTGACAAGAATTGGATTTGGCTCACGTGCAGTTGTGACGGGCGATATTACGCAGGTCGACTTGCCGGACGGCAAAAAGTCAGGACTTAAGGTGGCGCAGAAGGTTCTTAAAAATGTTGAGGATATTGAATTCACAATCCTGACCGAAAAAGACGTTGTGCGTCATCCGTTGGTACAAAAGATTATTAAGGCGTATGAAAAATACGATATTGAACAGGAGAAAAAACGAAAGAATGACAAGGATAATAATAGAGAACGAGCAAAACGCAATCAAAATCAGCGAGGAAATTGAGAACACCATAAAAAAGGTTATTGACGCATCACTGGAATATGAGAACTGTGACTTTGATGCAGAGGTCAGTGTTACTATCGTGGATAACGAAGCAATCCGTGAGATAAATAACGAGACCAGAAACCTTAATATGCCAACCGATGTTCTTTCCTTTCCTATGCTTTATTTTGATGAGGACGGAAATATTATTGACTCGGAATTTGATATGGACGGAGACGTTCTTGTTTTGGGCGACATCGTTATTTCAGCAGAGCGTGCTAAAACGCAGGCGGAGGAGTTTGGACACTCATTTCTTCGTGAAATAGCATTTTTAACGGTACACTCAATGCTTCACCTTTTGGGCTATGACCACGTAGACGACCCTGAGGGTGAGAGAATAATGTTTGCAAAACAGGAAGAAATTTTAGATAAGCTGGGGATAAAACGAGAGGTGTAACATGAGTTTTCGCTATGCCATAGAAGGAATAATTTCTGCAATCCGAAGTGAGAAGCATTTAAGATTTCATATAGTGATTGCAAATTTAATTTGCGTTTTTGCAAAATGCTATGGGATTTCAAGAACTGAATGGGCGGTTCTTCTTTTGTGTATCTTTTTAGTTATTTCGGCAGAACTTTTTAACACGGCTATTGAAAAGGCGGTGGATACCGCAACAAGCGAAATAAAGCCGGTTGCGAAGATTTCAAAGGACGCATCAGCAGGGGCTGTGCTTGCCCTTTGTATCGGTGCGGTTTTGGTGGGAGTGTGCATTTTTGGAGATTTTGCAAAAATCGGCACAACCATTATACATATTTTTACGGACATCAGAATTTTAATCCCAAGCGTTATTTTGGGAATTTTAGATATAGTATTTTTAGTATTCGGAGGAAAAAATGACAGATAATTTCAAGTCAGGCTTTGCCGCTATAATCGGTATGCCAAATGTAGGAAAGTCAACACTTTTAAACCTGATTGCAGGACAGAAAATAGCAATCATTTCAAACAAGCCACAGACAACAAGAAACAAGATTTTAGCAATCCACACAACAGATGAATACCAGATTGTATTTACCGATACACCCGGAATACACAGACCGCACAATAAGCTTGGTGAGTTTATGGTAAAGGTTGCAAATGAGTCTATGAACGAAATGGACGTGGTTCTTTTTGTTGTTGATGCAACACGCCCGATAAATGAAATGGAAAAAGAGATAGCAATGAACATTGATAAAACAGGTGTTCCTGCAATTTTAGTTATAAATAAGGTGGACGCAGTAAAAAAAGAGGACCTTCTTCCTATTATTGCGGACTATTCAAGCCTTCACAATTTTTCATCAATAATTCCGCTTTCTGCAAAAACAGGTGACGGAGCAGAGCTTCTTTTAAAGGACATTGAGGCACTTCTTCCCAAAGGACCGATGTTCTACTATGAGGATATGGTAACCGACCAGCCTGAAAAACAGATTGCAGCAGAAATCATCCGTGAGAAGATGCTCTGGCTTTTGGATAAAGAAGTACCACACGGTATTGCGATTGAAATAGAAAAAATGCAGGAGCTTTCAGATATTACCAAAATTTATGCGGTAATCTATTGCGAAAAGGGAAGCCATAAGGGAATTGTAATTGGTAAAAATGGCGAGATGCTTAAGAAAATTGGTCAGAAAGCACGTGCAGACATAGAAGAAATGCTGGATAAAAAGGTATATCTGGAACTTTGGGTGAGAGTTAAAAATGACTGGAGAAACTCCGACAGAATGATAAAAAATTTCGGTTATGAAGTATAACCAAAAAGTGACAGTATAAAGCCTCTTCAAATTACCTAACCTAAAAATAAAAAAGCAGGGGGTAATTTTATGGAGATGAAAAATTTTTCTTGGCAGGCATTCAAAAAAACAGGTGATATTGACGCATATCTTTTGTATTGTGCCGCACGGGATAACGAAAAACACGAGGATAATCAATGGAAAGCATTAAAACAAGAGGCATCATTACAAAGTGCCGCGATTTCGGAGAATCAAATTGTATGATGACAGTCCTGGCGGATAGCTTGGGTGTGATTACCGTGTCCGCATACGGCGTCAGAAGCCGAAAAAGTAAAACCCGGGTACGTTTGTTTTCCTGTGCAGATTTTGTCCTTAGTAAAAAAGGCGACATTTACCGAATGGAGCAAATGGACCTGGTTGACGCCTTTTTCCCAATTTGCGAAGATATAACAAAGCTTTCTTTAGCAAACTATCTTGCAGACCTTGCCAAAGACGCTTTTGAAACGGCCGACAGTGATGTCTTAAAACTGCTTTTAAATACTATGTATGTAATAAGCTATAAAGAAACTGACATAAGCCTTGTAAAAGCAGTGTATGAATTGAAGATTGCGCAGTATATGGGGTACGAGCCACACATTGATTCTTGTGTTGCTTGCCAAAACACACAGGACATTGTGGCGTTTGATATAGAAATGGGAGTTAAGTGTAAAAATTGCGCAACTATTACTGACTACCCCATAATGCGTGGTGTTTATGAGGCACTTAAATATATTCTACAAACCGAGGATACAAAAATTTTCTCTTTTGAAGTATCTGACGAAGTGAAAAAAGAACTTTGCAAGTTAGCAGAAAAGTATGTTGCAACAAAAACAGAGAGGAACTATAAATCTTTGGATTATCTTAAGAAAATAATGTAAAAGGGAGAAATACATAATGGAAAGAAGAGACAAGACAAACTACTATCTTGATATTGCCCAGACAGTTGCGGAGCGTGGAACCTGCCTTCGCCGTAACTATGGCGCTATTATCGTTAAAAATGATGAAATAATCTCAACAGGCTATGTTGGCGCGCCGCGTGGCAGAAAAAATTGCAGCGACCTTGGTGTTTGTATACGTCAGCAAATGAACATACCAAGAGGCGAGAGATACGAAATGTGCCGAAGCGTTCACGCCGAGGCAAATGCCATAATTTCTGCATCAAGAAATGAGCTTATTGACTCAACTCTGTACCTTGTGGGCCTTGAAGCATCAACAGGCGAGCTTGTGGCAAACAGCTGTTGCTGTGCTATGTGTAAGCGTATGGTTATAAACGCAGGGATAAAGCAGGTTGTTATCCGTGATACTCACGATGAGTACCGCATAGTTGACGTAAATGACTGGGTTTTAGACGATGAATCCTTAAGCGGACAGATGGGTTATTAAAAATTTTGGAAAATTTAAAAAAAACACTTGCATTTTTTGTTTGATTGTGGTAAAATATCAAGGTATTATGCATTAGACTATTTGGAGGTGACATTATGCCTAACATTAAATCAGCAAAAAAGCGTGTTTTGGTTATTAAGAAGAAGACTCTTATCAACCAGATGCACAAGACAGCTCTTAAGACAGCTATCAGAAAGTTCAACGATGCTGTTGAGGCAAAGAATGTTGATGAAGCAAAGGTACTATTCAACAATGCAGTAAGCAAGTTGGATAAGAGCGTAAAGCACGGTATTCTTCACAAGAACGCTGCTGCAAGAAAGAAATCACAGCTGGCTATAAAGCTTGCAAAGATTGACGCGTAAGAGAAAAGCTGCTTTTAAGCAGCTTTTTTTGTGCCATTTTTTATAAACTGGTTATATAAAATTTATTTGTTTTGGTGATTTAAATATTATCAAGACTGTTGTAAAATAAAGCCATAAATTACAAGAGGTGAGAAAAATGAAAAGAATTGTTACTATTCAGGATATTTCATGCTTTGGAAAATGCTCTCTTACCGTTGCTCTACCTATAATTTCTGCAATGGGCGTTGAGGCAGTTATACTTCCGACAGCGGTTTTGTCTACACATACAGGCGGATTTAAAAACTTCACATTCCGTGATTTATCAGAGGATATTCCAAAGATTACTGGTCACTGGAAAGAAGAGAATATTGATTTTGATGCTATATACACAGGCTACCTTGGTTCATTTGAACAGATTGACCAGATGAAGGCCTTTGTTGATGCAAAAAGCGATGATACACTTGTGTTTATCGACCCTGCTATGGCGGATAACGGCAAGCTTTACACAGGTTTCACGCCTGAATTTGCACGCCATATGGCAACTTTATGCGCAAAAGCTGACATAATCGTTCCAAACTTAACCGAAGCATCTTTTATGCTTGATATTCCATACGTTGAATCAGGATATGATAAGGCATACGTTGAAGATGTTCTTAAAAAGCTTTGTGACCTTGGTGCAAAGTGTGCAGTTTTGACAGGCGTTGAAATTGAAGCTGGAAAGACAGGCTTTGCTATGTACGATAGCAAAACAGGAGAATTTTCATATTACCAGAATGATAAAATTGACGCCAAATTCCACGGCACAGGTGACATTTTCTCATCAGTAACCCTTGGCGGCCTGATGCGTGATAAGAGCCTATACGAAGCTTTAAAGCTTGCAGCAGACTACACAAGAAAATGTATCGAAACAACAATGCCAGATATGGAAAAGCACTGGTATGGTGTTGAATTTGAAAAAGAAATCCCGTATCTTGTTGAAAGATTATAATGATAGACCCGCATATTGCGGGTCTTTTTTGCGAGTTGGAAGCTTTTTCTTGATATAGTTAGTTTTGTGTGGTAAAATGAAAGGAGAAAAAGAATAAACTATTTGTGAACAAAGTTGACATACTTTCAAAGGAGAATACTATGAACTTTAAAACAAGCAGAACGATAATGTGGTCAGGTCTTGTTATTGGTATTTTGATAGCACTGGTGGGTACAGATGAAGGGGACGTGGTTACTAATCCCTGGATTTTTGGCGTTGGAATGTTTATATTCATTCTGTCGCTTTTGCAGGCGTGTGTATTTTACCGTTGCCCGCATTGCAGATATTCATTAATGAACGTAAAGGGAAACATTCCAAAATTTTGCCCGAAATGCGGAGAAGAAATAAACGATGAATCTCAAGGAGAAAAGTAATGATGAAAGAGATTACCTCAACAAAGAATGAAACATATAAATACATAAAGTCATTAAAGACCAAAAAGGCGAGAATGAAGAACCGTCAGTACACCATAGAGGGTATAAAATCGGTTCGTGATGCGATTTCAGCTGGAGCTGATATTGACTTTATTGCGGTGTCTGACAAGCTGCAGGAGAGTTTTAATTTTACCAACATTTATATGGTGGCAGACGAAATTTTTGCGCCTCTTTGTGATACTGATACACCGCAGGGCGTTCTTGCGGTTATAAATATGCCTGATGCGGACGAAAAGGCGTTGGACAGGGATTTGTACCTGTTATGCGATAAAGTCAATGACCCGGGCAATATGGGCACGATTATACGTATTTGTGATGCGGCGGACTGCGGACTTCTTTTAATGGAGGATACCGTTGATATTTACAGTCCAAAAACAGTCCGTGCAAGTATGGGTTCATTTTTCCATATCAAAGCAAAATGCGGTCTTACAAAAGCCGATATTTTAAAGATGAAAGAGGACGGCTATAAGATAATAAGCGGGGCTTTGACCGACAACACTATTGACTTTAAGGATGCTGATTATTCCGGCAAAACTATCATTGTGGTGGGTAATGAAGCCAACGGCATAACAGACGAAATTCTGTCAATTTCCGACACAATTGTAAAAATCCCGATTTATGGACAAGCAGAGTCCTTAAACGTGGCAGTTGCGGCATCTTTGCTGGTTTATGAAGCCAAAAGATAAGGGTGATTTTGAAAAAAACTTTCCTATTAAATAGAAAATTTAAAAAAAATCTTTGACATTCGTACCATTTTGTAGTATGGTATAAGATGTGAAGATTTTTTTTGTGGAGGAAAAGATGGAAAATAATCTGCTATATTGGGTGTGGCTTACCGACATTTGCGGCGTTTATAATAACGATATAAACGCACTTTTAGAACAATTTGATACAGTGGATGAAATCTACAAAGCCACCGACTATTCGGATATTTTAAATGTAAAACAGTTAACTCTTAAAAAACTCCGTGACAAAAGTCTTAAAAGAGCTGAAAAGATAAAAGAGAATTGTGATAAAATCGGTGCTGAGATTGTCACCTTCGATGATAAACGATACCCCGACTCTTTAAGAACTATTATAAACCCGCCTTATGTTCTTTATATGCGTGGCGAGATTATGAAATGGGACAGAATTTTAGGTATCGGCGTTGTTGGAACACGAAAATGCAGTGATTACGGTCATAAAGCGGTTGACTATATCGTAAAAGATTTGGCACTTTGCGGTGCAACCATAATAAGCGGTATGGCTGAGGGTATTGACGGACTTTCTGCACGTGCGGCACTTGCTGCAGGAAATAAAACTGTAGCTGTTTTGGGTACAGCCATTGACAATCCATACCCTTTTGAAAACAGAGGACTGATGCAGAAGATTATTGATAACGGAACGGTAATTTCTGAGTATCCGCCGGGTGCAAGAACGCAACGAACAAGCTTTCCGTGGCGAAACAGAATTATCAGTGGTTTATCAAAAGGTGTGCTTGTTATTGAAGCACCTGAGAAAAGTGGGGCTTTGATAACCGCAAACTATGCGCTGGAGCAGGGAAAAGACATTTTTGCGGTTCCGGGTAATATTTTCAAAAAGGAAAGCGTAGGTGCAAACAATCTTTTAGCAAACGGTGCTAAAGCAGTTCAATCGGCTGCGGATATTCTTAATGAGTATGTGTATGAGATGGAACGACTTAACATAGAGAAACCAACCATGGTTTCGAAGATTTTTTCAAAGTCTGAAAAGATAGATAATGAGATAAAGCTTTCGATAGACGATAAGCGTTTTTCGGGACTTTCGGACAGCGACAGGAATATAATTGCGTTATTGATTGAAGATAATATGCATATTGATGATATTGCAAGAAGAAGCGGAATATCAGCAGGTGAGCTTACAACTAAACTTGCTATGCTTGAATTTTCGGGGCATATTCAAAAAATTCCCGGAAATAACTATAAACTGAACGTATAATTAAGGAGGAAGAGCTACTTAAATGGCTAAGAAACTTTTAATCGTGGAGTCACCGGCAAAGGCCGGAACAATAAAAAAATACCTTGGTAAAGATTACGAGGTGACTGCATCTATGGGTCACATTATTGACCTGCCGAAGAGTCAGCTTGGCGTAGATTTAGATAATGAATTTGAGCCAAAGTATATTACAATAAGAGGCAAGGGTGAGCTTTTAACAAAACTTAAAAAGCAGGCAAAAGCTGCTGATAAAGTATATCTTGCAACCGACCCGGACCGTGAAGGAGAAGCTATAAGCTGGCATCTGGCAAACGCTTTGGGAATTGACCCTGATGAAAAGTGCCGTGTGACCTTTAACGAAATCACAAAAAATGCGGTTAAGACATCTATCAAAGAACCGAGAGCTATTGATATGGACCTTGTTAACGCACAGCAGGCAAGACGTGTTCTTGACAGAATTGTGGGTTATAAAATAAGCCCTATTCTTTGGGAAAAGGTTAAAAAGGGTCTTTCTGCAGGCCGTGTTCAGTCAGTTGCAACAAGAATGATTTGTGACAGAGAAGATGAAATCGAAAACTTCAATCCTAAGGAATTCTGGACAGTTGAAGCGGTTTTAGTAAGTGGTAAAAAGGAATTTATCGCAAAATACTACGGTGAAAACGGCAAGGAAACCGAGCTTACAAGCGGTGAGGAAGCCGATAAAATTATAAAAGACACCAAAGAATTAACAGTTTCACAGGTAAAGGAAAGCGAGGTTATCAAGAACCCACCGCCACCATTTACTACAAGTACACTTCAGCAGGATGCATCAAGAAAGCTGGGATTTGCAACTCACAAGACTATGCAGACTGCACAGACTCTATATGAAGGTGTGAATATAGGCGGAAAAATCGGTTTTGTGGGTCTTATCACCTATATGAGAACCGACTCACTTCGTATTTCAAATGATGCACAAAAAGAGGCTATCGGCTATCTTACAGAGCAGTACGGCAAGGAATATGTGAAGCCAAGACAGTATAAGTCAGGCAAAAATTCACAGGATGCGCACGAAGCAATCCGTCCTACAAGCATAAATATAACACCGGTATCGGTTAAGGATAAGTTAACGAATGACCAGTATAAACTATATAAACTTATCTGGGAAAGATTTGCGGCAAGCCAGATGGCAGCATCAGTTTATAACTCAACAAATGTAACATTAACATCAGGTACACACACATTCCGTGCAACAGGCTCTGAATTGGTGTTCAAGGGATACCAGAAGGTATATGTTGAGGGAAGTGACGTTGAAAAGGAAAAGGATAAAACACTTCCGACTCTTACTGAAAACCAAAAAGCAGACATCAAGAATATTGATTCAGCACAGCACTTCACAAAGCCACCTGCAAGATATTCAGAAGCAGCACTTGTTCACGCTTTGGAAGAAAACGGCATAGGCAGACCAAGTACCTATGCGCCAACAATTACAACAATTGTATCACGAGGATATGTAAGACGTATCAAAAAACAGCTTGTTCCGACAGAGCTTGGTATGATAACTACCGATATCATGAAAAAGAGCTTTGAAAATATTGTAGATATTGAGTTTACTGCCGAAATGGAGCAAAAACTTGACGCAGTTGAGGGCGGAAAAACAGATTGGGTTAAGATTTTAAAAGAGTTCTACCCTGATTTTGAAAAGAACCTTGAAAATGCTCAAAAAGCTGTTGAAAAGGTAAAAATCAAAGACGAGGAATCTGACGTTGTGTGCGAAAAGTGCGGACGAAAGATGGTATATAAAATCAGTAAGTTCGGAAAGTTCCTTGCTTGCCCCGGATATCCGGAATGCAAGAACACAATGGCAATCCGTACAGAAACAGGCGTTAAATGCCCGAAATGCGGAGGAGAAATTCTGTCTAAAAAGTCACGAAAGGGAAAAACCTACTTTGGTTGCGAAAATAATCCAAAGTGTGACTTTATGGTTTGGGATACTCCTGTTAAAAAGGAAAAATGCCCTGAATGCGGCGGAATTTTGTTGAAGCGCAAGGGTAAAAATGCAAAGACTTACTGCGCAAACGAAAATTGTAAATTTGAAATTAAGCCGGAAAGGAAATCCGACAAATGAAGGTAAAGGTAATAGGAGCAGGTCTTGCAGGATGCGAGGCGGCGTATCAACTGGCAAAACACGGCATAGACGTTGAGCTTTTTGAAATGAAGCCCAAAAAGTACTCGCCTGCACACAAAAGCCCTAACTTTTTCGAGCTTGTCTGCTCAAACTCCTTAAAAGCCGACAGAATTGAAAATGCCTGCGGACTTTTAAAAGAGGAAATGCGACTTTTTGACTCGGTTATGATGCGCTCTGCAGACGTATCCAAAGTTCCGGCAGGCGGTGCTTTAGCCGTTGACAGAGATGTTTTTTCAGAGTTTGCAACAAAGCTTATAAAGGAAAATCCGCATATTACAGTTCATTATGATGAAGTGACTAAAATAAATCCTGATGAATACACTATAATTGCAACAGGACCTTTGACAACGGATGCTTTGAGTGAAGAAATTGCAAAGCTTACCGAAAGTTCAGGACTTTACTTCTTCGATGCGGCAGCACCTGTTGTAACAAAGGAAAGCATAGATATGGATAAGGTGTTCTACGGCGCAAGATATGACCGTGGAACTGCTGACTATATTAACTGCCCGATGACAAAAGAGGAGTATGACGCATTTTATTCAGAGCTTATAAATGCCGAAACTGCCAAGCTTAAAGAGTTTGAAAACCAGAAGGTTTTTGAGGGATGTATGCCTGTTGAGGTTATGGCAAAAAGAGGAGAACAAACACTTCTTTTCGGACCATTAAAGCCTGTTGGACTAACAAACCCTAAAACAGGAAAAGACGATTCCTATGCAGTAATTCAGCTTCGTCAGGATAACAAAGAGGCTACCCTTTATAACCTTGTGGGATTTCAGACAAATCTTAAATGGGGAGAACAGAAAAGGGTTTTTTCAATGATACCGGGACTTTCTGATGCAGAGTTTGTGCGATACGGCGTTATGCACCGAAACACGTACATTGATGCACCAAGAATACTTAATAAGTACTATCAGATGAAAAAGTATCCAAAGGTATTTTTTGCAGGTCAGATTACAGGTGTTGAGGGTTACGTTGAATCTGCATCTTCAGGGATTTTAGCAGGATTTAATATGGCGCAGATGATTTTGGGTGGTAAAATGTTTGAGCCTGACTCAAAAACGGCAATCGGTGCACTTCCTAACTATATCTCGGACGAGAGCATAGAAAAGCTACAGCCTATGAATGCGAATTTCGGCATAATTGAAAGCCTTGACAGACGCATAAAAAACAAAGTTGAAAGATACAATGCAATTGCACTTCGTGCACTTGACACATTGAAAGAACAACTTCTGAAATACAGCGATAATTAATTTTAAAGAGGATAAATGATATGGATTTTAGAGAGTATACCATTGACAAAATTACAAGTATAACAGGTCTTGACAGAGATACCATTGCAAAGGCAGTAGAAACTCCGCCTGAGCAGAAACTTGGCGATTTGGCGTTCCCTTGCTTTATCTTGGCAAGAACGTTAAAGAAAGCACCGCCGGTAATTGCAGCAGAGCTTGCAGAAAAGTTTTCACAAGACGAAAATATCGAAAAAGCTCAGGCAGTTGGCGGATATTTGAACTTCTTTTATTCAAGATGTGCATTCACAAAGAATACTGTAAGTGAAGTTTTGGAAAAGGGCGAGGACTACGGAAAGTCCGATATGGGAAAAGACAAAACTGTTCTTGTTGAATATTCATCGCCGAATATCGCAAAGCCGTTCCATATTGGTCATCTTTTCTCAACCGCAGTAGGTCATTCTCTTGAGAGAATTTATAACAGACTTGGGTATAATACTGTAAAGCTTAACCACCTTGGCGACTGGGGAACTCAGTTTGGTAAGCTGATTGTTGCCTACAAGTTATGGGGTGATGACAGTGTTATCGAAAAAGACCCTATAAATGAGCTTTTAAAGATTTACGTTAAGTTCCACGAAGAAGCAGAGAAGAAGCCTGAGCTTGAGGATGAGGCGAGGGAATACTTTAAAAAGCTTGAAGAAGGCGATGATGAGGCAACTTCACTATGGCAGCACTTCCGTGATTTGAGTCTTGTTGAATTCAAGCGTGTTTATGATATGCTTGGCGTGAGCTTTGACTCATATAACGGCGAGAGCTTCTATTCTGATAAGATGGACGAAGTGGTTGACATATTAAGAGATAAAGGTCTTTTAACTGATAGTGAGGGTGCACAGGTTGTTGAACTTCCTGAGCTTGGCGAAAATACACCGCCTTGCATCATCTTAAAGTCAGACGGTGCTACAATTTATGCGACCCGTGATATTGCGGCAGCACTTTACCGTCACAGAACCTATGATTTCTATAAGAATATTTACGTTGTAGGAACACCGCAAAGCCTGCACTTCAAGCAGATTTTTGCGGTTATGAAAAAAGCCGGTTGGGACTGGGCAGAAGGATGTCAGCACGTAAACTTCGGTCTTGTAAAGTTCCCGGACAAAAAGCTATCAACCCGTCACGGTGACGTGGTGTTCTTGGAAGATGTTCTTAATGAATCAATCCAGAAAACACGAGAAATTATTGAAACAAACAGTCCGAATATGGAAGATAAGGATGAGGTTGCAAAGAAAATTGGTATTGGTGCTATTCTTTACACATTCCTTAAAAACTCAAGAGAAAAGGATATTGTTTTTTCATGGGACAGTATGCTTGACTTTGAGGGCGAATCTGCACCATACGTTCAGTATAGCTATGCAAGAGGTAAGAGCATCTTGAGAAGAAGCGATATTGAGCTGAAAGACATTGATTTTTCACTTGTAACAACTGATGAAGAATATGCGCTTGTAACACATTTAAACGCATTTTTGGACGCTGTAAAGGACGCTAGTGACAAGAACGAACCATTCTATGTAAACCGTTACGTAACAGTTCTTGCACGTCTTTTCAATAAGTTCTATAACAGTTGCCCGATTTTAAAGGACGATGTGGCGGATGATGTTAAAAAGGCAAGACTTGCACTTGTTAAGGCAAGCTGTCAAGTCATAAAATCGGCGCTTTACCTGTTGGGTATAGAAGCAGTGGAGAGTATGTAAGGAGAAGAAATGGAAACAAAAGTTGCACTGATTGGAATTGTAGTTGAAAATTTTGATTCAGTAACAAAATTGAACGATATTCTGCACGCATATTCTGACGTTATAATCGGCAGAATGGGTATTCCATATAAGGACAGAGGCGTGTCTATTATAAGCGTTGCTGTAGATGCAACCGAGGACAAAATCAGTGCTTTGTCAGGAAAGATAGGGAAGCTTCCCGGCATTTCTTCAAAAACGGTTTATGCAAAAATGGGAGAGTAGCATATGAAAGAGAAGATTTATACAATCCCGATAAACGAGGCGTTTGAACAGATTTGCGAGTGTCCTCTGTGCTTTATAGAAAAGCGTCTTGAAAACGAGGCAGTGGAGTATGAACTGGGTGCTGCTATGATGGAACCTGACCACAGAGAACTTACAAACGAGAAAGGTTTTTGTAAAAGGCATCTTGAAATGATGTTTGAAACCCCAAACAAGCTATCTCTTGCATTGGTTCTGGATACTCATCTTTTGGAAGTAAGGAAAAAGATTTCTGCCTTAAAGGATACAAAAAAGGGACTTTTCAAAAAGGAAACCCCGTCAATTTCTGATACTGTAGATGCTTGCATTATCTGTGAAAAGATAGATAAAACAATGAACAGATATATGGATGTTTTAGTGTCAATGTATAAGGACGAGCCGGAATTTCGCGAAAAGTTCCATAAATCAAAAGGCTTCTGTCTTGCTCACTTTGGAAAGCTTTTAGAAAGAGCAAGCGGTGACTTTTTAAAGGCTTTGATTGAAAAGGAAGAAAAGGAACTTGAAATCATAAATGATGATATTCACAAGTTCACTTTGAAGTTTGACTATCGAAACCGTGATATGGAGTGGGGAACCGCAAAGGATGCACCGAAGCGGTGCGTAGAAAAAATTGTGGGATACATAAAAGAAGAATAAAATGAAAGTCGGCGTGACGTTACGCCGACTTTTTATATTGTATGTGTTAAAAATGTTCGTTCATATTTGGTTGAGAAATAGTCGCAAGCTGCTTTTGCAGACTCGTTGTCAGGGAAAATGCCGAACACCGATGGGCCGGAACCGCTCATAACAGAGCCGAATGCACCAAATTCAAGCATCTTTTTTTTGATGTCCGAAATTTCAGGACAATCTGAAATGGTCACAGTTTCCATAACATTTGAAAGTGTTTTACCAATCGTATTTGTGTCAAAGCCGGCTATTGCTGAAATCATACCATCTGTATCAATTTCCGGCAGGTTTTCTGCCGAGTCAATACGGCTGTAAATATCAGCGGTTGAAATGTTCACAGGCGGTGTAACCAAAACTACCGGAACACCGGGGATTTGTGACAGTGAGGATAGCTTTTCGCCAATTCCCTCGGCTAAAGATGTAACATTTTCAATACAGTAAGGCACATCTGCACCAAGCAAAAGCCCCATTTCCAAAAGCTTTTCGTTACTGAGATTTGTATTGTATAAAAGATTTAATGCACATAAAACCGCTGCAGCATTACCGCTGCCACCGGCAAGCCCTGCGGCGATCGGGATATTTTTCGTAATCTTAATGCTTGCGCCACCCTTGACACCTGTTTCTTTAAAAAATAACTCAGCAGCCTTATATGCGATGTTTTTGCTGTCGCATGGAAGGTTTGGAATATTTGTCTTGACAGTTATTCCATAAGACGCTTTTTTTATAATGATAAGGTCAAAGAGGTTAAGCGGCTGCATAACCATTTTGACTTCGTGGTAGCCGTTTTCAAGCTTTCCCAAAACGTCAAGAGTAAGGTTTACCTTGGCATAGGATTTGGCTATGGCGCGGTTTTTTGTAATTATAATATCATTTGAAAGATTCATTCAAATCACCTCTGAAGCTCACTGTGCGAACTTTCGATAACGTTCTTAATATCCTCTTTGGTAACAGTTCTTTCGACTGCATTTTTCTTTAGGTATGCAAGGTACTCTATATTTCCTTCCGGACCTTTTATTGGTGAAAAGGAAAGACCGACAGGATAGAATCCGATTTCTTCTGCAAAATCAAGAACTGTTTCCACTACGCTGTGGTGAACATTTATATCACGGACAACGCCTTTTTTTCCAACCTGCTCACGTCCTGCCTCAAACTGTGGCTTGATTAAAGCAACAACTTCGCCGTCATCTGACAAAAGCTCAAAGGCAACAGGAAGAACAAGTTTTAGTGAAATAAATGATACGTCAATAGAGGCAAAATCAATGGTGCATCCTATGTCTTCAGGTTTTACGTAACGTATATTGGTGCGTTCCATGTTATGAACACGCTCGTCCTGACGAAGTTTCCAGGCAAGCTGACCATATCCGACATCAACGGAAAACACCTTTTCTGCACCGTTTTGGAGCATACAATCGGTAAAACCGCCGGTTGATGCACCGATATCCATAGTGGTTTTGCCGGACAGGGTAATAGGGAACAGTTGCATTGCCTTTTCAAGCTTAAGACCGCCACGGCTAACGTATTTTAAGGTTTCGCCACGAACCTCGGGGGTCTTCTCTACGTCAACCATAAGCCCTGCCTTATCACATTTTTGATTGTCAATATAAACCTGACCTGCCATAATTAAAGCCTTTGCTTTTTCACGGCTTTCGGCAAGCCCTTTTTCTGTCATTAAAACATCAAGTCTTATCTTTTCAGCCATTATAGCTTTTCCTCAATTCTTTTAAGTATCGACTCTTCGTCCATATTATAGTATTTATCAAGCTCGGAAGTTGAGCCGTGTATAATAGGCACATCCGGGAACGCACAAATAAGCATCTTTTTAGGGGTTTCACTTTCTGAAATAATGGTTGAAATCAAAGACCCCAAACCGCCTGTTTTCACGCCGTCTTCGATGGTGACAACAAGCTCTGCGTTTTTTGTGTGCTCTAATATTTCATCCTTGTTTAGTGGGAAAATTGTAGGCAACGCCACAAGTTTTGCATTAAGTTTTTCCGCTACGCTTTTCGCAGTTTTCAAAATTCTTCCGCTTGATAGGATAACAACTTTATCCCCGTCTTTAACAAGGTGCGTTTTGTGCAGGGAAAACCTGCAACCCAAATCCTCTTGGACGCAGCCTCTTGGATAACGGATAGCAATAGGACCGTTATGGACGTTTATTGCGTAGTCAAGCATCTCGTCAAGCTCTTTTTGGCTTGACGGTGAAAGTATAGTCATATTCGGCATAGATGAAAGGAATGCTATGTCATACATCCCCTGATGAGTTTCACCGTCCTGACCTACTATTCCGGCACGGTCTGCACATAAAACAACGTGCAGATTTTGAAGACATACATCGTGAAGAATCTGGTCATATGCCCTCTGCATAAATGTTGAATATAGCGGAACAACGGGAATAAAGCCGGAAATGGCAAGCCCTGCCGCCATAGTAACGGCGTGTTGCTCTGCGATGCCAACGTCAAAATACCGTTCTGGGAAAGTATCTTTAAATTCACAAAGCCCTGTTCCTAAAGGCATTGCGCCTGTAATAGCACAGACCTTTTGGTTTTCGGTTGCAATACGTATAAGGGAATTGCCGAATGCTTTGGAATAATCAGCTTTATCAGGAACACATGAGGTTGAGGCAGAAATTCCGTGGTAAATTTCCGGATTGGTTTCTGCGGGCTTATAGCCTTTACCTTTTTTAGTTCTGATGTGTATAAATGATGAAGTATCGGAAGCCTTGGCACGCTCAAAAACTGCGCGAAGGGCTTCAATATCGTGTCCGTCAACAGGACCTATATAGTTAAGACCAAGATTGTCAAAAAGCGTTGTCGGAATAACTCTTCGTCTTAAGGATTCCTTCGCTTTTCTTGCGGTATTTGTTGCCGCTTCAGCACCGATAGGCAGCTTTGATAAAAACTCTTCTATGCGGTCCTTGGACTTGAAATATTCGGGTTTTAAACGTAACTGCTGAAGATATTGCGAAATAGCTCCAACATTGTTTGCAATACTCATTTCATTGTCATTCAAAATGAAAATAACCTTTGAATTTGAGTGACCTGCATCGTTCAGGGCTTCAAAAATCATACCGCCTGTTAAGGCACCGTCACCAAAAACAGCCACAACATCATAGTTGTCACCTGCAAGATCACGGCCTCTTGCAATACCCATTGCAGCGGAGGCAGAGGTTGATGAATGACCTGTATTAAAGGCATCATAAACACTCTCGGTGGTTTTTGGAAAACCACTCAGCCCACCGAAAGTACGAAGTGTTTCGAATTCGTCTTTTCTTCCTGAGAGTATTTTGTGGACATAAGATTGATGACCTACGTCCCATATAAGCCTGTCCGATTTAAAGTCGAAGACAGAATAAAGTGCAAGAGTAAGCTCGCAGACCCCAAGGTTTGAGGCAAGGTGCCCTCCTGTTTTTGAAACGGATTTTATTAAAAACTTGCGTAATTCATACGCTAAAAGTCTTGCTTCTTCAGTTGAAAGTGACGGGATGTCATCCGGAAGCTTTATTTCATCAAGGTTCATATACTTCACCTTCCTTAAAGACTATAATATCACAATTCTTGCAATATGTAAAGCGAAATTAACTAGCAAACACGCCTCTTATTTCGCCGGCTAAATAAAGGGAACCGCAGATACAGACGAGCTCATCGCAAGGTGTATTTTTAAGTGCCTTTTTTACAGCCTGAATACTGTCCTTTTCTGTTTCGCAACCGCCGAATAGGTGAGCTAAGTCCTCTGCCGACATACATCTTGGCATTTTAACCTCGGTTACAATGACTCTTTTGGCAAAATCTTTGATTAGTTCCGAAGCTTCAGTTACGTCTTTATCCTGCATCATAGCAACAACAAAGGTTACAGGCTTGTTAAGAGCCTTAAGTGATGATATGAGAGCACGGACGCCGTCAGGGTTATGACCGCCGTCTAAAATAAGGTTGTCCTTTAGATATTCAAATCGTGCAATCCATTTTGTGTTTAAAAGCCCGTCTTTTATATGTTCGTCACCGATACCAAGAGTTTTTGCGCCAAGTACCGCAATACCGGCATTTTCTTTTTGGTATTCTCCTGACAGAGATAGTGGATATTCGCAGGTTTTATCGGCTATAAAAAGCGGAACATTCAATGCTTTGCAGGTATTTTCTATCACAGACAGTGCAGATTTTTCCTGACCGGAAGTGGTGATAACACTTGTTCCTGTTTTTATAATTCCGCACTTTTCTTTTGCAATTTTCTCGATTGTATCACCAAGAAACTCGGTATGGTCAAGACCGATTTTCGTGATAATGGAAAGTCGGGCGGGAGGGATAACGTTCGTTGCATCAAGTCTTCCGCCAAGACCCGTTTCCAAAACCACAATATCGCACTTTTTCTCGGCAAAATACAAAAATGCCATTGCTGTAATCTGTGCAAATACAGAAATTTCAACGCCCAGTTTATCAATTTCCTGCTTAACCATTGTTGCAATTCTTGATAGGTTATCATCTGAAATATTTTCGCCGTTCACCTGTATGCGTTCATTAAAAACTTCAATAAACGGGGAAGTATAAAGACCGCAAATTTTACCTGATGCACGCAAAATAGAGGCAAGCATAGCGGACACAGAGCCTTTGCCGTTAGTCCCGGCAACGTGTATAAATTCGAGGCTGTCCTGCGGATTGCCCAATTTGGAAAGTAACTTTTTCAAGTCGTCATTCCCTAAAATTTTAGAAAATTTAGGGGTGTTGTTTATATATTTTAAGGTTTCAGAATAGTTCATAATTTAAGTTAAAAGGGACAGATTAGAAAACCTGTCCCAGTATATTACATATTTTCAAGCCCGCGGATAGTTTCAAGCACTTTTTCAAGCATTTCTGAATACTTTCTGCCTTTTTCCTTTTCTTCGTCAATGACTTTCTGCGGAGCTTTTGAAGTAAAGCCTTCATTTGAAAGCTTGCCTTCAACTCTCTTGATTTCGCCTTCAAGCTTTTTCTTTTCAGCGTTTAGTCTTTCAAGTTCCTTTTCCTTATCAACAAGCTCGCCCATAGGAATAAAGATTTCACAAGAGTCAACAACGATGTTTACTGCGTTTGTATCAATACCGTCTTTTGAGCTTTGAACTTGTGTTTCGGAAGCAGATGCCAGCTTTTCGAAGAAAGTTGCACCCTTTTCGAATATATCAGCCTTGTCTGTTACAAGGATAACCTTTGCCTTCTTTGACGGCGGAACGTTCATTTCGGCACGTCTGTTACGGATAGCAGAAATAGCGTTCATAATAAGTTCCATATTCTTTTCGTCTATTGGGAAGTCAAGTTCATCTTTGAACTTTGGATAATCGCTTATAACAATACTTTCGCCATCGTGTGGTAAGTGTTGCCAGATTTCTTCTGTAATAAACGGCATAAACGGATGAAGCAGTTTCATTGTGTTTGAAAGAACATAGGTAAGAACATACTGTGCAGTTTTAGCACTTTCTGATTCCTTGTCAAACAGTCTTGGTTTAACAAGCTCAATGTACCAGTCACAGAAGTTATCCCAGATAAAGTCATAAAGCTTTGAAACCGCAACACCAAGCTCAAAGTTATCAAGGTTTTCAGTAACCTCTTTAACTACCCGGTTATACTTTGACAAAATCCACTTATCTTCAAGTTCAAGCTTTGACGCGTCAGGAAGCTTACATTCCGTGATGTCAAGATTCATTAGAGTAAATCTTGATGCGTTCCAAATCTTGTTTGCAAAGTTACGGCTTGCCTCAACTCTTTCCATATAGAAACGCATATCGTTACCAGGTGCATTACCTGTTGCCAGAGTAAAGCGAAGAGCGTCAGCACCGTACTGGCTGATAATTTCAAGCGGGTCAATACCGTTACCGAGTGATTTTGACATCTTTCTTCCCTGAGAGTCACGAACCAAACCGTGAATAAATACGTGTTTGAACGGTTCTTTTCCTGTATGCTCAAGTGAAGAGAAAATCATTCTTGCTACCCAGAAGAAGATAATGTCATAACCTGTTACAAGTACGCTTGTAGGGAAGAAGTAGTCAAGGTCAGCAGTCTTTTCAGGCCAGCCAAGTGTTGAGAATGGCCATAGTGCTGATGAGAACCATGTATCCAAAACGTCCTCATCCTGCTTAACCTTTCCTCCGCACTTCGGGCAAACCGAAATGTCTTCTTTGGAAACTGTAGTTTCGCCACAGTCTTCGCAGTAGAATGCAGGAATTCTGTGACCCCACCATAACTGACGTGAAATACACCAGTCAAATACGTTTTCCATCCAGTTCATATATATCTTGGAGAAACGCTCAGGAACAAACTGAACGTCACCGTCCTTAACAGCCTTGATTGCAGGCTCTGCTAAAGGCTTCATCTTAACAAACCACTGCTTTGAAATGATAGGTTCAACTGTAGTTCCGCAACGGTAACAGGTACCGACATTATGAGAATGGTCTTCAATCTTAACCAAAAGACCCATTTCGGTAAGGTCTTCAATCATAGCCTTTCGGCATTCGTATCTGTCCATACCCTCATATTTTCCTGCATACTTGTTCATTGTAGCGTCGTCGTTCATAACCTTAATCTGTTCCAGATTATGACGCATACCAACTTCAAAGTCGTTAGGGTCGTGTGCAGGCGTAATCTTAACGCAACCTGTACCAAACTCCTTGTCAACATATTCATCGGCAATTACAGGAATTTCACGGTCTGTTAACGGAAGAAGCAATGTTTTTCCGACTAAATCCTTATATCTTTCATCTTCAGGGTTAACAGCAACTGCGGTATCTCCGAAAAGTGTTTCAGGACGTGTTGTTGCAATAACAACAAACTGGTCAGAATCCTTAACAGGATACTTGATGTGCCAGAAATGTCCTGCCTGTTCCTCGTGTTCAACCTCTGCGTCAGACAGAGCTGTTATACAGTGCGGACACCAGTTAATAATCTTTGAACCCTGATAGATAAGACCTTTGTTATAAAGGTTAACAAATACTTCACGAACAGCCTTTGAACAGCCTTCATCCATAGTGAAACGTTCTCTGTCCCAGTCGCATGAAGAACCGATTTTCTTAAGCTGGTTAATAATTCTGTCACCATAAAGGTTTTTCCAGTCCCAGACACGTTCAAGGAATTTTTCGCGTCCCAAATCGTAACGGGTAAGATTTTCGTTAACACGAAGATTTTCCTCAACCTTAATCTGAGTTGCGATACCTGCGTGGTCTGTTCCCGGAACCCAAAGTGCGTTAAAGCCCTGCATTCTCTTATATCTGATTAAAATATCCTGCAAAGTTTCGTCCAGAGCGTGACCCATATGAAGCTGACCTGTAACGTTTGGCGGTGGGATAACGATAGTGAACGGTTCCTTTTTTGAATCCGGTTCAGCATGGAAATATCCCTTCTCCACCCAAGTGTTATAAAGCTTTTCTTCAAACTCGGCGGGATTATAGGTTTTTGCTATGTTTTTATTGTCTTCCATAGTTTTCCTCCTGAGAATTGTAAACATAATAATTCATCTTATATTATCGCATTTTTTTGTGGATTTGTCAAGTAAAAGAGTAATATTCCTGAAGTTCGGCGAATAAATATAATTTATAGCGACTAAAAGTTACAAAAAAGAAAAAAGATTAGGAAAAGCCGGAGCGGAAATTTGTTTTTAAAAACAGGATTATGCTTTGGCGGAAAGGACATTAAAATGATGGAAAACTATATTGCCAACAATCGTGCAGAGGTGATAGGAAGCGTGTTGGATGAGCCTGTATTCAGCCACGAAATATATGGTGAAAAGTTTTATATTTTCACTCTGGCGGTGCCAAGACTTTCAGGTACATCCGACAATGTTAAGGTGATGATTTCCGAACGCTTGATGCAGGAGGTAATGGTAACTAAAGGGACGGTGGTTGAGGTTGAGGGACAGTTCCGTTCCTATAACAGCTACGAAAACGGCGATAACAGGCTTATACTCACGGTATTTGCAAAGGATATACGCTATGCAGACAGTGATGAGGAAAAGAATCCGAATTCCCTTTACTTAAACGGTTTTATCTGCAAAGCTCCTGTTTACAGAACAACGCCTTTCGGCAGGGAAATAACCGACCTTCTTTTAGCGGTAAACAGAAGCTATAATAAGTCGGATTATATTCCGGTTATTGCATGGGGAAGAAATGCGAGATACTGTAAAAACATAAACGTTGGCGACAACATAAAGATATGGGGAAGGATACAATCAAGAATTTATCAGAAGCATATCTCGGAGGATGAGATTGTTGAAAAAACCGCTTACGAGGTTTCGGTAAGCCGAATGGAAGTGGTTTAAATTATAAAAAACTTAAAAAGGCTCCCCTGTGCAAGGGGAGCTGTCAGCATACAGGATGACTGAGGGGTTGTATTAAAGATTTTGGACAATCCCTACGCCATTTGAGCACCTCTCTTTACACAAGGGAGGCGTTAAAAGTGTCAAGGTTAATTGCAAAATAAAAAACAAAGGAGGATTTTTAATGGAAGTCAGGTTAATCGGTGAAAAAAGAGCTCTTTTGGTAAAGGTGGATGGAGAGCTTGACCACCATATTGCACAAAAAATAAAGGCAGAGGTGGACGATAAAATGCGTTCCACCAACGCCGTGAACGTTATCTTTGATTTTTCAGAGCTTTCGTTTATGGATTCGTCAGGACTCGGGGTTATTATGGGCAGATATAAAAAGGCACGTACTCTCGGAGGCAGGGTTATTGTGTTTGGAGTAAACGCCGGAGTTTTAAGGATTATGGAAATGTCCGGTCTTTCCCAGATAATAAAACTGACACCTAATTACGAGAAAGCAATACGCATACTGGATAAATAGAAAGGAGAGATACTGGTGGAAAATGTAATGTGTTTGGAGTTTTTGAATAAGTCTGAAAACGAGGCGTTTGCACGAATGGTTGCGGTGGCGTTTGCATCTAATCTGAACCCCACAGCTCCCGAGCTTGCAGAAATTAAAACGGCAGTTTCCGAAGCGGTTACCAATGCAATAATTCACGGCTATGAAAACTCAGTGGGGATGGTACGTTTGGAGGGTCGCATACAAGGAAGGAGCATAGAATTTATAATATCCGATGACGGCTGGGGAATAGAGGACGTAAAAAGAGCAAGAGAACCTCTTTATACGGGGAAACCGGATAGCGAGCGCTCGGGTATGGGATTTGCTATAATGGAGAGCTTTATGGACTCTGTTGAGGTGAAAAGCAGACTTGGAGAGGGAACACGGGTAAAAATGAAAAAGACGATAGATTTATAAGGGCAAAGGTATGGACAGAAATTTGGGATTACTTGAGGCTTACAGGAGCGGAGATGCCAAAGCCAGAGACACGCTTTGTCAGGAAAATATGGGGCTTGTGTGGAATGTGGTGAAAAAGTTTTCTGTACAGGGTGTGGACAGTGAAGACCTTGCACAGACGGGAATGATAGGTCTTTTAAAGGCTATTGATAATTTTGATGAATCATTTTCTGTAAAGTTTTCTACATATGCGGTGCCTATGATAATCGGTGAAATACGGAGGTTTTTAAGAGATGACGGACTTATCAAGGTAAGCAGAACTTTAAAAAGCCAGGCGTATCTTGGGTATAAAGCACGTGAGGAATTGTCGACAGAACTGGGGAGGGAACCGACACTTATGGAAATTTCCGAAAGGAGCGGAATACCTGCCATAGAGCTTGCAACGGCGTTTGAAGCAACCGCAACACCTGATTCAATAAACCGTGAAATGTACGATGATTCGGGAAGTGAAGTAATAGACTCCGTAAAATCATCAGATGCCGAAGAGAAAATCATCAACAAAATCACAGTAAAAAACATTCTGGACAAGTTATCCGAAAGGGAACGGCAGATTTTGATACTGCGGTATTTCAGAGGAAAAACTCAGGCAGAAATAGCACCTATTGTTGGTGTGTCACAGGTGCAGGTTTCAAGAATTGAAAAAAAGGTTTTTGAAAGAATAAGACAAGAGGCGACTATTTGAAATCAAAAGAGGTATCCCAAATCGTAAGGGTGTGGGATGTCTCTTTTCTTATGGGCAACCAAAGGTCAAAAACCGGCTTTTCATGGCTGTTTTTTATAACCACACGGATGCTTGCAAACATAATCCTTTTCGGTCGTGTTCTTGTATTAGGAAGTACATCTGTGAAAAAAATCTCGTTATCCAGTATTACACAAAGAACATCAGAACTTTTGTTTAAAACCGATAGAAAAGAAAACATTACCATCACCTCTTTTTTTATGATATATAACATAATATGTGGTTTACATAAAATTTGTTATGATAAAAAGAGACACAAAAAAACTGCACTAAAAGTGCAGTTTTCATTTTCAAAAATATACCCCGCAAGAACCGTACCTGATGACCTGATTTCTTACCTGCATATGCAGGTGGGTTATCTCCTTCTTGCATTATAAGTCCACTGGCAGTCCCGAAAGGGAAAGGAGGCATTTACGCCGCAAAAAGAGTCGAAATCCCTTTTAAGAAGTGTTGGTAAAAAATAAGGTCTCTATACGTGAGTCGCAGGGCGATTTCGTGTTATTATACTACCACAAAAACTGTGTTTTTGCAATAGTTTAATAAGAGAAAATTAAAGGCAAATTATTCCTCAATATCCTCGTTATCACGGCGTACAAACTCATCAAATGCAGCCTGAAGTTCATTTTCGTCTTCAACCATAACAAGCTCGGCATCGTCACCTTCGCCTTCAACTCGCATGATAACAACTTCGTCAGACTCTTCGATGCTTCCTTCGATAACTTCAACCATAGCAAAGTAAGTAGCGTCATTGAACTCATAAACGTCAATTACCATAAATTCACAAGGGTTGCCCATATCGTCTTCCAAAATCAAAATATTATCTTCCATTTTCTTGCTCCTTATCGTAGATTATATTATACTTAAAAAGTACACTTTTTATACCCAGTATTTTAATACATTAAGTGTCAAAAGTCAACTTTTATTTTGACTGTTTAAATACCCTTCAAGGATTAGGCAGGCAGAAACAGTATCAATGATGTTTTTTCTGTCTTTACCGCGCGTGTTGGTTTCGTTTAAAAAACGGGTGGCACCAACGGTGGTAAGCCTTTCGTCCCAGAAGATAATTTCGCCGTCAAAAATGGTTTTCAGATTTTCTGCAAAAGCATATGTTGCCTCAGCACGAAAACCCTCTGTCCCGTCCATATTTTTAGGTAGTCCCACCACGATTTTTTCGGGGGAGTATTCCTTTAGAATCTCCAAAATGTTTGGGGACAGTTTTTCCCAAGGACGGTTTTTGATTGTTTTTACGCCCTGTGCCGTCCAACCCATTATATCGCTTACGGCAACGCCGATTCTTGCATCACCAAAGTCAATTCCAAGTATTCTCATATCAAATCTCCTTTACGTTTTAAGGATAGCACAGACGGTTAAAAATGTCAAACAAAACCAAAAAACAAAATAAAACAAAGAAATACAAAAAAATAATAATTTTGTATTG
This sequence comes from Clostridia bacterium, assembly GCA_045658645.1. Lineage (GTDB taxonomy): Bacteria > Bacillota > Clostridia > UBA1381 > UBA1381 > UBA1738. The sequence goes on from JAZOVJ010000074.1 coordinate 37,086, forward strand.
AAATATACAATTATATGTGCTATAATAATTATATATAGTCTATAATCGGCAGAGAGTGCCGGAATTTATGGATTTAAAGAGTAAAAAACACAGTCAAATTGACTTATGGTATAATATCTTGATATTTAAGAGGAGATGTGAAATATGGCAGAATTTGTAAGCGGAGGAATTCCTGTAACGGAAAGAGTTAAAAAACTTATTGCCGATTTATATGCCGAGATGCCGGAAATTGAGGCAGACCGTGCCGTGCTTATAACAGAAAGCTATAAACAAACTGAAAATCTTCCGATTGTGAAAAGAAGAGCCCTTGCTTTTAAGCATATTCTGGACAATCTTCCAATCACAATCCGTGACGAAGAGCTTGTTGTTGGAAGTAATACTAAAAAGCCAAGAAGCTGTCAGACTTTCCCGGAATATTCTTATGAGTGGCTTGAGTCAGAGCTTGACACAGTTGCCACAAGAAGTGCCGACCCATTCTTTATTTCAGAAGAGAATAAACAGAAATTAAGAAGCATATTCCCATACTGGAAGGGTAAGACGAATTCTGACCTTGCAACAGCATATATGGCACCTGAAGCTCTTCGTGCAATCCGCCACAATATGTTTACAACAGGTAACTATTTCTATAACGGAATAGGACATATCACAGTGGACTACATAAAGGTTTTAAAAAGCGGTTATCGCGGAATTATTGCTGAAGCACAGGCAGAACTTGAAGAATGTAAGGTATATATGCCGGAATATTCTAAAAAGCACGAATTTTTAGAGTCTGTAATCATTTGTGCCGAGGCGGTTATTAATTATGCAAAGCGTTATTCAAAATTGGCAAAGGAAATGTCAGATTCCTGCCGTGATATGCGCAGAAAGAAAGAGCTTTTAAAGATTAGCGAAATCTGTGCAAAGGTTCCTGAAAACGGCGCCGAAAGCTTTTACGAGGCTTGCCAGAGTTTCTGGTTTATTCAGATGCTTTTGCAGACAGAATCAAGCGGACACTCAATTTCACCGGGGCGTTTTGACCAGTATATGTACCCATACTACAAGGCTGACCTTGACGCGGGAAAGATAACTCCTGAATTTGCACAGGAGCTTATGGACTGTATATGGGTTAAGTTTAATGACTTGAATAAGGTTCGTGATGCTGCATCTGCAGAAGGTTTTGCAGGCTACAGCTTGTTCCAGAACCTTATTGCCGGCGGACAGACAAGAGAGGGCCTTGATGCAACAAATGACCTTTCATATATGTGCATTCAGGCATCTATGCATACTCAACTTCCAGCACCGTCATTCTCAGTTCGTATCTGGAACGGAACACCGACAGAGTTCCTTTTAAAGTCTATTGAACTTACAAGAACAGGTGTAGGTCTTCCTGCATACTACAATGATGAAGTTATAATCCCGTCAATGATGACGAGAGGTATCAGCCTGGAGGACGCTCGTGACTACAACATAATCGGTTGTGTTGAACCACAGATTATGGCGAAGACAGACGGCTGGCACGATGCAGCATTCTTCAATATGTTAAGACCGATTGAAATGGTATTCAACAACGGTTATGAAGACGGTGAAGAGGCAAGTATCCATACAGGTGAGCTTCGTGATTTCAAGACATTTGACGATTTCTTCAATGCTTATAAAAAGCAGATGGCATATAACATCGGACTTATGGTTAATTCTGACAACGCCATTGACGTTGCACATTCCGAGAGAGTTCCTTTGCCTTACCAGGCTTCAATGGTTGAAGACTGTATCAAGCGAGGAAAGACAAATCAGGAGGGCGGTGCGGTACATAACTTCACAGGACCTCAGGGCTTTGGTATCGCCAATATGACCGATGCACTATGGGCAATAAAGAAACTTGTATATGAAGACAAAAAATATACATTATGCGACTTTAAGGCTGCTATGGATAACAACTTCGGCGAACCATTCTCACCGGTTGCAGCAGAGCGTGCAACAAAGGCAGCAGTAATAGAAATGACAAAACAGGGCAAGAACGTTTCTGCACCGGTTGTGGAAAATCTGTTCAGAAAGTATCTTCAGGGAACAGCGGTTGGAATGGAAAAGCAGAAGTTCCAGAAGATGAAGGAGGACATTGAAGCACTTCCAAAGTACGGAAACGATATTCCTGAAATAGACCTTTTCGCAAGAGAAGTAGCTTATACATACACAAAAGAAGTTGAGAAGTACAAAAACCCTCGTGGCGGTATGTATCAGGCAGGATTGTATCCTGTTTCTGCAAATGTGCCACTGGGCCAGCAGACAGGTGCAACGCCTGATGCAAGACTTGCATCAACCCCAATCGCAGACGGTGTTGGCCCATGTTCAGGAAGAGACGTTAAGGGGCCAACAGCTGCGGCAAACTCTGTTGCAAAGCTTGACCACGCAATTGCTTCAAACGGAACACTTTACAATCAGAAATTCCATCCGTCAGCATTATCAGGTATGGAAGGAATGATGAACTTCGCTTCCTACATAAGAGCGTTCTTTGACCAGAAAGGAATGCATATGCAGTTTAACGTAGTGAGCCGTGAAACACTGCTTGATGCACAGGCACATCCTGAAAATTATAAAAATCTTGTTGTTCGAGTTGCGGGATATTCTGCATTGTTTACAACCTTGTCACGCTCACTTCAGGACGATATTATAAACAGAACCGAACAGGGATTTGACAGGTAAGAGGATATGGAAAATTATTTAGATGTAAAGGGAAGAATTTTTGATATTCAAAAGTATTCCATACATGACGGACCGGGAATCCGTACTATTGTATTCTTAAAGGGTTGTCCTTTAAGATGTAAGTGGTGCTGTAATCCGGAAGGGCAGAAATTTGATATACAGGAAATGAACTTTGCCGGCAAAAAGAAAATTGTTGGTCAGGACGTAACTGTAAGAGAAATTTTGGACGAAGTCAAAAAAGATATGCCGTATTATATGCGCTCAGGCGGCGGACTCACATTGTCAGGCGGTGAATGCCTTGGTCAGCCACAATTTGCGGTGGCGCTTTTGGCTGCTGCAAAGAGCGTTGGAATATCAACAGCTATTGAAACAACAGGTTTCACAAAATGGGAGATAATCAGGGAATATTTGAAGGTTACCGACCACGTGCTGATGGATATTAAAAATATAGATAACGAAAAGCATCAGAAATTCTGCGGACAGTCAAATGAACTTATTTTGGAAAACGCAAGAAAGATTGCGGAAAACCATAAGGATTTGACAATCCGAGTTCCTGTTATTCCGACCTTTAACGATACTGAAAAGGAAATTTCAGCAATCGCCCAGTTTGCAAAGTCATTGCCGGGAGTTTCAAAGCTTCACCTTCTTCCGTATCACAGGCTTGGAAAGGATAAGTACGAGGGACTGGGAAGAAAGTATGAGCTTGGCGATATTGGACTCATTCCGCAAGATAAAATGGAAAGACTTTTAGAAGTAGCAAAGAAATCAGGACTCAACTGCCAGATTGGCGGTTGAGTTCCGTTGACTTTAGAAATAATTATCCGGAGGAACTGGTAATGAAAATAAAAGAAGGATACATTTTAAGAGAGGTTGCCGGAAACAACATTATTGTGGCAGTAGGCGGTGAATCTGTTAATTTTGACGGTATAAAAACTTTGAATGAAACAGGTACATTTCTTTGGAGATGTATTGAAAAGGAAATGGATGAAGATGGTCTTATAAAAGCATTGCTTGATGAATATGAAGTTGACGAGGAAACAGCAAAGGTGGATGCCCGGGAGTTCGTATCTCTTCTTATTAATAATGGGTTGATTGAAAATGAATGATTTTAATGAATTGGGTCTGAAAGAAATGTGGCCCGTTATGGAAGAACAACTAAAAGAGGGTAAAACAGTAAGCTTCAGACCGAACGGAAACAGTATGCTTCCTCTTATAAGACCAGGTGTAGATACCGTTTTAATTAAGGAAGTGCCGGACCGACTGAAAAAATATGATTTGTCACTATATCGCCGTAGCGATGGAACTTTTGTGCTACACAGAATTGTTGGAGTAAAAAAAGGTAGATACACTATGCGTGGAGATAACCAGAATGTCCTTGAAAGAGGCATAAAAAGGGAGCAAATACTTGCTGTAGCGGTAGGAATGCATAAAGATGGTGCATATATTTCTTTTTCCGGTGTAAAATATTGGATATACTGCCGTATGAGACATATAAGGCAGGAGTTATCACGTGCCAAGAGAGTGTTAAAATTTTATGCAAAAAAATTAAAAAAAGTTTAAAAAAAGTGTTGACAAACGAAAATGAATGTGGTAATATATAAAAGCTGTCGCTTTTGACAGCGCTGAACATTGAAAAATAAACAGTGCAGAGTTCTTGTCAGTGAACCAAGAGTTCACAA
>JAZOVJ010000075.1:0-10015 GCA_045658645.1 Clostridia bacterium
TATCAGCTGTCTGACGGTGCTTCGGGAAAGGATTGGCTTGAGGGGAAAACCCCTGAATACTACGCCGACAATGGCAACGCAGTATTTCCTCAAAATGCACAAGGCTCGCCGTTTAATGCAGCGGCAATCGCTTCAACAGGCGACCCGATAACAAACCTTTTTGAAGATTTAGCAGCAGAACAAAAAGCAAGAGCAGTATATGATAACATCTTAAGACTTTCCGATGACCCTGACGTAAACGAAGTTATTAAATTCCTTCGTCAGCGTGAGGTTGTTCATTTCCAACGCTTCGGTGAAGCACTTGATAAAATGCAGGAAAAATTAAAGTGCAAGACGGTTAAGGGAACAGGAATTAAGAAATGGTAATCAAAAAGAGGCAGAAATCTGCCTCTTTTTTTATTGAATATCATAAATAAATATGTTATACTAAAAGCAACCACTGTCCGTTTTTACGCCCACCAAACTTGCTATAATGTGTATAAAGAAACAAGTTATAGTTAATGGGGGTTTAAAAAATGACAAATTTTCCTACAAGTAATCCTATGGGTTTTGGAAATGGAACATGGAGCCTTCCGTCTTATAATAAAGCTCCAAGGAAGTCAATTGTGCAGGTGTATTTTCCACACAGAAAAATGAGTTGGCCATATTTCAATGACAAATTCGACCTGAAAGTTGGCGACACAGTTTATGTTGACGGAAAGCTTCAAGGATACAAAGGTCAGGTTACAGAAGTAAGCTATTCCTTTAAGATAAAGCTTTCTGACTACAAGCGTGTACTGGCAGTTGTTGACACAAATGTTTCGGGAGACTTTTATATTGCCGACACTTGTGTTGTTACATTTGACAGGAATGCAATACCTTTTGAAAAGGTGCTTCCTTGGTTCAAGGCGCCGGAAAATGACGATGAAGAATATGTAATCGGAGATGGTGATGGAGAGACTTTTAATCTAGAAGAGGTGGAAAAGTGGGATATATCTTCTGATACCAGATTTGAAGGCGAAGAGTATTACGAAGAAGATGCCGTTTTGTACCTTTCATTAGACGGAAACAAAGGAAAGGCTCTTGTAGAGGGCAGTGAAATTTACGAGGTAGAATTTGACTATTCTTACGGCAAAATCAGTAACCTTATCTGCTCCTGCTGGTGCTGCTCTACCTGCAAGCACTCGTATGCTGCTATGCTTCAGTTGAAGTCGCTTCTTGGCGTCATTTCTGAAAAGTACCAAAGCCGTTACGGCAATTATTTTGCGGCAATCAGCAAGGATGTGTTTTCTGATATGATTGTGAAGGAAAATAATTCCGGAAAGATCAGCGTAGAGGTGTAATTATGCCGTATTTTGCCTGTATTTTAATTGTGCTTATTTTATCATTATATGATATTACGAAAAAAGGGAAAAGGTGAGATCATGAAACTATCACATCAAAAACTTAAAATGATGTATCTTGCAAAGATACTTTTGGAGCAAACGGATGAGGAGCATACCATTACTGTGCCACAGATGATTGCCGAGCTTGCGAAGCTTGGCATTTCTGCTGAACGAAAAAGTATATATGATGACTTGGAATACTTACAACTTTACGGGCTGGACATTTGTTCTAACAAAACAAGGACTACAAACTATTACATCGCAAGTCGTGACTTTGAACTGCCTGAATTAAAGCTTCTTGTAGATAGCGTTCAGTCATCAAAATTTATCACTCACAAAAAGAGTATGGAGCTTATATCGAAGATTGAAAAGCTGACCAGTCACGAAAATGCCAAAAAGCTTCAGCGACAGGTGTTTATAACCAATCGAGTAAAGACTCTTAATGAGAAGATTTATTACAACGTGGATAAAATTCACGATGCTATCGCAGCCAACAAACAGATTACCTTTAAATATTTTAAACTTGATGTAAACAAGAAAAAGGTCTATGGCAAAAACGGAGAGTTGTATACAGAATCTCCTGTATCACTAACCTGGGACGACGAGAATTATTATCTTATTACATATAAGGCAAAGTATGATAATTATACTCACTACCGCGTTGACAAGATGGAAATGATTGAGGTTATATATGATAACAGGGTTTTGTCTGATAAACCGTTTGATTTGTCAGCTTATGCAAAAGCGACATTCCAGATGTTTGGCGGTGAAGAAACGGACGTTTCTATAGAGTTTGAAAACGAACTAGTGGGCGTTGTGTTCGATAGATTTGGCACGGATATCCCAATTATTAAAAAAGACGAAAACCATTTCGTCTGCCATGTCAAAGTATCTGTCAGTCCGCACTTCTTGTCTTGGATTATGAGCTTCGGGAAGAAAGCAAAGATTATATCGCCTGACTATGTGGTAGAAGAAATGTATTCTTTGGCAAGAGAAGTAACTGAAATTTATGAGAAAAAAAAATATAAACCCACAGTTGTGTAGGTTTTTTGCCTGCTACTGTAAAATATAACGGTGAGGAAATGCCAGAAAAGAACAAGTAAACAAAATTGGGAATTTGGTGCAAACCAATATTAAAGAAAAGTAGGTGAACTAATGTTTGAATTATCAAAAGAAGATACCGAATTTTTGTTAAAATATGCTGAAAATGCTGAAAAACTGATAGCAGAGCAAAACTCTGGCGAACTATTTGTGGAACTTGAGTATGCGATACTTGAAAGAGGCTTAGACAAAGACGGCTTTTACAATGCTTTCGGTCGCAGGGCACAACAGGTACACGATAATTTGCTTGACAGTATAGAAGAACACAGAGAAAAAAACACCTAATAGGTGTTTTTTTAATGGAAAAAGGAGGCTCGCACATAATGAAATGGAGAAGAACGCCATAGTAATACCTCCAATTCTTTACGCAATAAACACAATCTCTTTTTTCTTGTTGATGATGTATTCAATATCCGTATCATCCAAAATCTTAGGGCGGTATTTGCTTGTTACTACACTATCCATTTTGTCTATGTTGTCTTTATTCTTTAGTGCTTCTATATTACTTGCAAACATTGATGCGATAAGCCTTTTGGATTTATAATCATAACGCTCTTTCTCAAGATCCTGAAGATAGTAACCAAGCCTTTGCATCTGTATAGCGCTTAATCTGTGGTTGTTGTCTCTTATGTAATGACGAACGTCAAGAATTTTCATATCGACAATTTCCTCATTACTTACCATATTCGCAATAAAACGGTCTATCTGCGACATTACTTCAACCACATTTGTAAAAAACTCGCGAATGTCAAAATTTTCATCTTCTAGTGTTGTTGTCTTTGTAGGATTTCCAAATTTCTTTACTTCTGTCATCATGTTATCTTCATTCCTTTCATCTTCAGTATCTTCATTCCAAAAATATACGAACCAATTATATTTTTTTATTTCATCAGGCAAGCATGTCAAAAAGTTTTCTGCGGAAATTCTAGCTCTGAATGTAAACGCTTTTTCTTTTGTTGTTACGGCAGTTGGCCGACCTCGAAAACCTTTGCCTATAAAAAAATTATTGTCAGTTAATATGTAACACATTTTCTTACCTCCGTATTCTTTTTGAAATAATACTGAAATCATCAACAACCAAGTCATTGTTCAGCTTGTCAATGTTCATTGCTAAAAGGATGATGTATTGCGCTTCAATGTTTTCATTCTGCCGGATGTAGGTCAATAAGGTTTCAATGTCTTCATCAGAACGCAAATCACAAAGAATACCCAGCACAAATTCTTTATCATCAAAGACTTTGCGCAGTTCCTTGATAAGTTCCTTCTTCAATTCCTTTTTCATTTTAATCACCTCGTTGAGTTTATTTTACCAAATGATGTGTCCGTAAAAAAGGACAGTGACTGTACACGTTTTAGAACACCTTTTAAACTTAAAAGCATGAGGCGGGCAATTCCGCATGGCATTGAAAAGTTCATCAACTGCCTAAAAACGTCAGAAAAAAGAAAAAAATAACCCAAAACACCAACTACCGTAAACCTGCATTGTTATGCGATTTACGGCGGTTTCCTTAAATCACTAATTTCGGTGAAGCACTTGATAAAATGCAAGAAAAGCTAAAATGCAAACCAATAAAGGGAACAGGAATTAAAAAATGGTAATAGAAAAAGAGGCAGAATTCTGCCTCTTTTTATTGCGAGTAACATTAAATAATACTAAGAGAATATTATGATAGTATCCATTTTTGATAAAACATCGCAAAAAATACACCAAAACACACATTGCCGCAACCCCGCACCATTATGCGGTGATATAATATTGTTTAAACGTACGATAGATTCCACTTGACAAGGAGGATTAAAATGGAGGTAATTTTATTATGGAAAAGGAAACGTATATTGATATTAGGAACTACATCAAAGAATTATAATTGTTTGAGTATAAAGACCGCTTCTAGTTTTGAAGCGGTCTTTTGCATAGTATTTTACCTTACAACAAATATTAACATTATATTCCTGATTTTAATATTGAATTATATTAACCTACAATTAACATACCTTTACTTTTGGAATTAACATTGTCTATGCTAAACTGTTATCGTAGTCAAAAAGAAAACAAAAATTTTAAGGAGAGTGATTTTGATGAAGAAAATCATAAGTATTTTGGCAGTAGTAAGTTTGGTGGCTTGTTTTTTTACGGGCTGCGGTGCAAACAAAAGCACAAGTAACGGTGGAACAGTTGCAACAGACGGTTCAACCTCAATGGAAAAAGTAATCGGTTATCTTTCAGAAGCTTATATGGAGGAAGTTTCAGATGTAAAGGTTACTTATAATCCTACGGGTTCAGGTAGCGGTATTCAGGCAGTTTTAGAAGGCAGATGTGACATTGGTCTTTCAAGCCGAGATTTGAAAGATGAAGAAAAAGCAGACCTTGTGGGAACAGTAGTTGCCATTGACGGCATTGCCGTAATTGTAAATCCTGAAAATTCCGTTAAAGACCTTACAATCGAACAGATTGCAGGACTTTATAAAGGTGAAATCACAAATTGGAGTGAAGTTGGCGGTGCAGATGCTCCCGTTGTTCTTATCGGTAGAGAAGCTGCATCCGGCACAAGAGATGGCTTTGAATCAATCACAGATACAGAAGATGTATGCAAGTATTCTCAGGAACTTACATCAACAGGTGATGTTGTGCAGACAGTAGTATCTAATCCTAATGCAATCGGCTATGCTTCAGTTGCATCTGTAAAAGATACAGTAAAGATGATTGATGTAGAGGGCGTAACACCTACAACAGAAACAATCCAAAACGGCACATACAAAGTTCAGCGTAATTTCGTATTCGTAACTAAGAAAAATGCAGAGATTACAGAAGCTACAAAAGCATTCTTTGAGTTTGCAACATCAGGTGCAGCTGATGAGTTGATTGTAAAAGCAGGTGCCGTACCGGTAGCAAGATAAGGAGTAAAGAGAATGAACAGAATTAAAAAAGCAGCAAATATAATTGAAAAATCAATGAATATAATCTTCACTTTCTGTGGATTTTTAGCTGCCTTCTTCGTCATTCTCATTACCGGATTTCTTTTAACATCAGGTATGCCTGCCATTGGCAAAATTGGTATCACAGACTTTTTATTCGGGAGGTCGTGGGCGTCAACCGCCACACCTCCTTCTTATGGTATCCTACCGTTTATTCTGACATCAGTTTACGGAACACTCGGTGCAATAATAATTGGTGTGCCACTTGGTCTTATGTGTGCCATATTTGCCTCTAAAATGGCGAATGACAAAATAGCAAAAGCAGTTCGTACAAGTGTTGACTTGCTTTCGGGAATACCATCAGTTGTTTACGGTCTTGTAGGTATGATAATCATTGTACCATTAGTCAGAGAAACATTTAATCTGCCTGACGGAGCAAATCTTTTTTCAGCGATTATCGTACTTACAGTTATGATATTGCCGTCAGTAATATCCGTATCAGAAACTGCAATTAGAGCCGTACCAAAGGAATATGAAGAGGCATCACTTGCACTTGGCGCAACCAAAACCGAAACAGTTTTCAAGGTAATTGTTCCTGCAGCAAAAAGCGGAATACTTACATCTGTCGTACTTGGTATCGGCAGAAGTATTGGTGAAGCAATGGCGGTTATGATGGTATCAGGTAACGTTGCTAATATGCCCGGAATTTTCAAAAGTGTGCGCTTTCTTACAACGGCGGTTGCAAGTGAAATGTCGTATTCATCAGGACTTCAGCGAGAGGCGCTTTTCTCTATCGCATTGGTGCTGTTTGTATTCATATTGATAATCAATTTGGTACTTAATCTGATAGTAAAAAAGGATAAGGAGTAAGCGTATGCACGAAAAAATATCATTAAACAGAAAAATAAAATGCACTATCTTAAATGTGCTTATGTATTTGTCAGCAGGAATTATCTGCCTTATTCTTCTTGGAATTATCGGATATATCTTATACAGAGGTTTGCCACATATCTCACTTGGATTTTTAACGCAAAAGCCAAGCCTTATTCGTGAAACTGTGGGCATACTTCCAAATATATTAAACACTCTCTATATAATTCTTATAACCCTTGTGATTGTGCTTCCTATCGGTGTAGGAGCCGCAATTTACTTAAATGAATATGCGGAAAATAAAAAAGTTGTTCGTATTATCGAGCTTGCAACAGAAACACTTTCAGGAATACCCTCAATCATATACGGTCTTGTCGGTATGCTGATATTTGTTCAGTTCTTCTCGCTTGGAACGAGTCTGTTAGCAGGTTCGCTCACTCTCGTTATTATGACTCTTCCTACAGTTATAAGAACAACACAGGAAAGTCTTAAAACTGTACCAAACGGATACAGAGAAGGTTCTCTTGCATTAGGTGCAGGTAAATGGTATATGATAAGAACTGTTGTACTGCCTTCTGCTGTTGACGGAATTGTAACGGGGTGTATATTGTCAATCGGAAGAATTGTTGGTGAAAGTGCGGCACTTCTCTTTACTGCAGGTATGGCAAATGAAGTTTTAGGAATTGTAGATGCAGTAAAACCCGGTAACGCAGGTTCATCACTTACAGTTGCACTTTATATGTATGCAAAAGAACGAGGAGAATTTGAAATCGCATTTGCAATAGCGGCAATACTTTTGGTACTAACATTTGTAATCAATATGAGCGCAAAGCTTACGGCTAAAATGCTTAAGAAGAAAGGAGCAAAGTAATGGGAATTATAACAACAAAAAATCTTAACTTGTGGTACACTACAAACCACGCCTTAAAAGATATTAACATAGAACTTCCGCAAAAGGAGATTACTGCGTTAATCGGCCCATCGGGATGCGGTAAATCTACATTTTTGAAGAGCCTTAACAGAATGAATGATTTGGTTGATGGATGCAGAATTGAAGGTGAAATTTGCCTTGATGGTGTTGATGTTTACAAAAATATGGATGTCAATATTTTAAGAAAAAAGGTCGGCATGGTTTTCCAAAAGCCTAACCCGTTCCCAATGAGCATTTATGACAATATTGCATACGGTCCCCGTATTCACGGTATCAAATCAAAAGTAGCTTTAGACGAAATTGTAGAGCGTTCGCTCAAACAGGCGGCTATTTGGGATGAATGTAAAGACCGACTTAAAAAGAGTGCTCTCGGGTTAAGTGGCGGTCAGCAACAAAGACTTTGCATTGCAAGAGCTTTGGCGGTTGAGCCGGATATTCTTCTCATGGATGAACCCACATCTGCTCTTGATCCTATTTCTACATCAAAAATCGAAGATTTGGCTGAAGAGCTTAAAGAAAAATATACAATCGTAATGGTAACACATAATATGCAACAAGCGGCAAGAATAGCGGATAAAACTGCGTTCTTCCTTCTTGGTGAAGTCATAGAGTTTGACGAAACTGAAAAAATGTTCTCAACACCTGCGGATAAGAGAACGGAAGATTATATTACAGGAAGGTTTGGTTGATATGAGAAATAGATTTGACGAACAGTTAAATAATTTAAATAATGAACTTATCACAATGGGAGCACTTTGCGAAGAAGCAATTTCAAGTGCCGTAAAGCTTCTCGTTGATAATGATGTCAAAATGAAAGAATCTGTTTATGAAACAGACAAGCAGATAGACCAAAAGGAACGAGATATTGAAACTCTTTGTATGAAACTTTTAATGCAGCAACAGCCTGTGGCAAGTGATTTAAGAACAATCTCATCTGCTCTTAAAATGATTTCGGATATGGAGCGTATCGGAGACCAAGCTTCTGATATTGCAGAAATTGCAGAATATGCTAACGGTTGCGGTATGCAGAGTGAAACACATATAGCAGATATGGCAAGAGCGACAATCAAAATGGTAACTGAAAGTATTGATTCTTTCGTGAAAAAGGATGTAGAGCTTGCTTGTGAGGTTATTGCGCATGACAATACCGTTGATGATTTGTTTGATAAGGTTAAGGGCGAACTGATAACTGCTATCGAAAACAAAGCAGCAAATGCGGAAGCACTCATCGACCTTTTAATGATAGCTAAATACTTTGAGCGTATCGGTGACCACGCAGAAAATATCGCAGAATGGGTTATCTATTCAATTACAGGTTCTCACGTGTAATGATTTTATTGAAAATACACACATTTTATGATAAAATATAAATGTAAATCATTTTTCGGAGGTGGAAGATTTGATTTATTTTGTAGAAGATGATGCCAATATCCGCAAGCTCGTATGCTATGCTCTTGAAAAAGAGGGGTATGAGGTAAAAGGTTGTAGCTTGCCGAGCAAGTTTTGGCAAGAATTAAAAAACGACAAGCCACAGCTTGTTTTACTTGATATAATGCTCCCTGAAGAAGATGGACTTTCTATTTTAGGAAAACTTCAGGCAGATGAAAGCACCAAAAATATCCCCGTAATTATGATTACTGCAAAAGGCAGTGAATTTGATAAAGTAACAGGACTTGATATGGGTGCAGATGATTATATTGCAAAGCCTTTTGGTATGACGGAGCTTACAAGCCGTGTTCGTGCAGTGCTTAGAAGATATGAAAAGACCAACAAGGTAAAAGAATATAAAATCGGAGATTTGTATGTAAATCCCGAAAAGCATATTATCGAAGTTGCAGGAAAGGAAGTTAATCTTTCTTTCAAGGAATACTCGCTTTTGATGGTGCTTTTGGAAGCAGAGGGAAATGTGGTTTCAAGAGATACTCTGCTTACTCGTGTTTGGGGAGAATTTTATGACGAGTCAAGAACTCTTGATGTTCACATAAGAAAACTCCGTATGAAACTTGAAACTGCAGGCGATCTTATTCATACTGTTAAGAATATAGGTTATAAGCTTGGAGGTAACGAGAATGGTTAATAAAATATTTCGTTCCAATTTCTACACCTCAATGCTTATCTTGCTTATGAGCTTTTGCTTGATTTTCGGTGTGTTATTCAGTTATTTTGAAGCACAGATGTTTACAGAACTTGAAAGCGAAGCAGGATACATATCCTATGCGGTAAAGAATGAAGGTACAGACTTCATAGACAATTTTAATGAAAAAGGTAAAAGAATAACTTTGGTATCAAGTGACGGTACAGTTTTGGCAGATACTTCTGCAAATGTCGAAGAGCTTGAAAATCATTCAGACAGAAAAGAAATTGAAGACGCTATAAAGAATGGCAAAGGCACAAGTTCAAGATATTCAAATACCTTAATGCAGAAAACCTTATATTATGCAGAAAAACTTGATGACGGAACCGTTCTCCGTGTATCAACCACTCAAAACTCTGTTGTTATAATACTCTTAGGTCTTTTGCAACCGCTTATTATCATAATTGTACTTGCGCTTATTATTTCAATTTTCTTATCTTACAGATTATCAAAGGCTATTATCAAGCCTATTAACGAGCTTGACCTTGATAACCCTACGGCAAATGAAACTTACGAAGAGTTTACGCCTCTTCTTAAGAAAATATCTGCACAGAAAAAAACTATCTCAAATCAAATAAAAGAAGCGAAGCAAAAGCAGGAAGAATTTAAGCTCATAACTGAAAATATGAGCGAAGGACTACTCATTATTGACAAAGACTTTAACATACTTTCTTACAATCAAGCGGCTAAAACATTACT
>JAZOVJ010000076.1:0-16456 GCA_045658645.1 Clostridia bacterium
AAAGCCTTTGGGTCGTCAAGCAGTCAAGGCGCCGAAGGCGACTGTGTCCTTTCTGGTGCACCAAAAAAAGTAGGTATTGCGAAGCAGTATCTACTTTTTTTATGCATAAAAACAGAAGGACTTGAACCTAAAGTAGGCAGATTGCGTAAAATAAAACAGTTCGGGGAACTGTTTTATAGCAATATGGTGTGAAGACGGGTACCGAAAGGCAAAGCCTTTGGGTCGTCAAGCAGTCAAGGCGCCGAAGGCGACTGTGTCCTTTCTGGTGCACCAAAAAAAGTAGGTATTGCGAAGCAGTATCTACTTTTTTTATGCATAAAAACAGAAGGGCTTGAACCTAAAGTAGGCAAAAAACAAGCGCCATATAATTGCGGCACTTGTTTTTTTGTGTTAAACCTATATTTATATTTTCTCACTGCAAACCTTTATAATCTTATCAGCAGCGCCTTTAGCTCCCGGGCATTTTTTAAACTCTTTGGAAATTTTCTTGGCGTTTTCCCTGTATGAGCTATTATTGAATATTTTATTTACAGCATTTCTGACAGAATTTGTATCAGGGTTATCAAGCATAATGCCGGCACCAAGCTCCAAAACTCGCTGTGCAACACCTTTTTGCTCTGATGTCTGTGGAAACATAACAAGGGGAACTTCAAAATACAAACTTTCGCTGACGCTGTTCATTCCGGAATGTGATATAAATACATCTGCTTTTTCCAGAACTGCAATCTGGTCAACCTGTGAAAAAACTGATACATTTTCAGGAAGCTTTCCAAAGTCATCAATAGAAACTCCATTACCAACAGACATAATAACCTGATAATCTGTATTTTCAAAGGCAGATATACAAGTCTTGTAAAAAGACATCATTATATTGTTAACAGTTCCCATTGATATATAAATAAGCTTGTCCTTGTTTTTTTCGATTGTTTCGCTTGCCGGACGAATTGAAGGTCCAACAAATGCATATTTTTCTGAAAAAGTTTCAGAGCAGGGTTGAAACTTGGGGGAAGTATACACAATAGTATGGGTGTTATTATCATTACCGATAATATCGAGAATGTTTGTGATGGGGTAACCGTTGTCTTGTAATCTCTTAACCTGTTTTGCAGTTTTGGGGATTGAAAAAAACATTTTAATCAAATCACCAAAGCTTTGTTTCATAACCTTTGCTGAATGCCTGTTAAAAGCAAAGGTTGTTGTTGAAGAAATGAAAGGAATACCTAATTTCATAGCAGTAGCTTTGCCCCATAGCGCCATAGAATCTGCCACAATGCAATCAGGCATAAGCTCTGCCATTTCACGGCAAACCTTATCATCAAGAGCTAGTGTGGTATCTACTAATATTTTTGTGGAAAATGCTAGGTCTTTGCCTATACGTGATGAGTCTTCAGGATTGAGTTTTTGCTCCATATCATAATCGTCACAGGATATAAATGTTGCACCTGCTGACTCGATTTTCTCACGCATAATGTTGTATGAATAATAAAATACCTGATGCCCGCGGGAAACCAATTCTTTTACAACACCAAGGGTAGGGTTGGTATGCCCGTGTGCAGGGATACAAAAGAAAACAATTTTGCTCATATTACTTCACCTGATTTTAATTTTTTATTTCACTAAAAATTTGTTTAACAAAATCTTGTTGTTTTGCTTTAGGAAGAATTGCAATTCCTTTTTCTTTATCACCAAGAACCATAATTTCATCTCCGGGTTGCAGGTCGAACAGTTCTCTTGCTTCTTTTGGGATAACAAACTGACCCTTTTCACCGATTTTAACCATCCAGGCATATTTGCCTTCATGTATATTCATATTCAAAACTCCTTTAGTATGATTTGTATGATTAATCATACCACAATTTAAAATGTATGTCAATACACACATAAACAAAAAAAGAAAAGCTACATTGAACTTTTCTTTTCTTCGCAATGTTTCCAGAAATCAAGCACAGTCTTTTCATACTTATCTCTATCCACAAGATAACTTCTTCCGTGACCTGCACCGGGTACAATCAAAAGCTCTTTTTGGCATCTTGTGGCAAGGTAATTTTCATAAGTCATATTAACCGGAACAAATTTATCGTGGGCACCGTGAATTAAAAGTACAGGCACATTTGTGTTTTTTAGAGCATCCTTGGTTGAATACTCCTTTGTGCTCATATTAATTTTCTTTTTACACATACTGTCGGCGAGAAAACCAACCATTTTGTAGGAAAGGTGCAGGTTGTTTTCGGTAACGTGTTTCCATATATCGTGAGCAGAGGTAAAACCTGAATCGGCGATTATTCCCCGCACATTTTGTGGGAGATTAAGGCTTGAAGTCATAAGAACAGTTGATGCACCCATAGATATACCTGCAAGGTAAATCGGGAGGGAGGAGTCGATGTTTTGAGCTGCCCAATAAGCCCAATCAAGACAATCGTACCGCTCAATCATCCCAAAGCCAAGATATTGACCGCCACTGTTATTATGACCTCTCTGCTCAATATATAAGACGTGACAGCCGTTATCACGCCAGAAATCCGAAATCATCCCAAAATCATTGTTCCAGGATGAACGCCAACCGTGTACGGCGATAATAATTCTTTTTGCATTTTTACATTTTACAAGATGTCCGACAAGTTTTTCTTTGTCACACCCTGTAATATCCACTGTTTCGTAGTCGGAATTTTTCAATTTTTGTGCGGCAAGTGCGATTTTTTTGCCGTTAGGGTCAGTTGGTGCAACGCCGCTTATTCTGTAACGCGATTTGGCACTTGCCTTTGGCATTTCGCGGTCAAGGGCAACTTTGACTAATTTCTTTGTCAGGATATACGAGGTCAGTGCAAAGGCGGTAATGCCAAAGGACAGAATACCTGTGCTGATAAGTAATGTTCTGTTATGTTTTCTCAATATTATATACAACTCCTTTTAGGACTATTTTGTCTTTTTTAGAATTTTGTATTCATTGCATTCTGTATATAATATGTGGAACTGTATCTGTTTGCAAAAAAAATAACCTCAGGCAAGAAGCCTGAGGCAATTTAGTTTTTATTCTTCTTCAAAAGCGTCCTTTGAAAGCCCGCATACAGGACATACCCAATCTTCAGGTACATCTTCCCAAGCAGTACCTGGTGCTACTCCGTTATCAGGGTCGCCTTTTTCAGGTTCATAAACATATCCGCAAGGACAAACATAATTTTTCATAGTAAAAACCTCCTTTTTATTTAATATATCCCTTAAATTGTAATTTTATCCGGCAAGGAAGAAAAAGTTCTGGTTAAGTTTCGAAGGATTATAGCCTTTGGAATAATCAATACTTATCCAACCGCTGTCGCCGTTTTCTTTTTCAACATAAACTTTATTATTTCCGTCATCATAAAGCGGTTTTAAAAATTCGCCGTTTTTAATTTCAAAATCCTCGTAGGAATAATCGCAATTTGCCTTGATATAGCCCTTTTTCCACATATCAAGCTCAGTGCCGCTCAAATTCTCGGTATAAGCCTTTTCCATAAAGTCGGGCAGAATGTCGTAACTTTCACGAATTATTTCTTCAAATACACCGTTTGCATTTCTTTGGAAATATCTGTAAACGCTCCACATACCATAACTTGGTGTCTGCATCTCAAGTACTATCGTGTCATTGTCAATAATTCTAAAATCGTAGCTAACTGCATATCCAAGCCATAACTCGTCATAAATTCCGCCGTCGTCATTCAATTTAAACTGATATAACGGCATATCTTCTGCATATTTTATGATACGAATTCTCGGGTCGTCGCTTGCTTCGTTGGTAATAATCGCAAGGTCTGAAACACCATCAGTTGTGTCAATATCACAAAGATAAACCGCATCTATTGCACCGTCAATCATAGGCAGTGCAGTATTAAAATTACCTGCTGTGATATTTAATGTTGCCTCCCATGGCATCTCTTCGTCCCATACTATGTCCATAGACACAATCTCGTTTTCCCCGTCAGAATCAAGGTCAAGGTTGTGGGAATAGAAGGTCTTACCGTTATCGGTAATACTACCCGAAACATCTCTTGTTAGCGGAGGTGTATTTTTGTTCCCCTGGGTGCATCCTGCAAAAGTGATACACATTAAAAGCGGAAGCAGTGAAAAAAACTTTTTCATTAAAAAGACCTCCTTTTAGAAATTAAAGGACAAGTGACGGGGCAGAGTAAATTCTTCCTGCATATTCTGCATCAAGAGAGTAAAGACCTTTTGCATCTCCGCCGAAAAGTTCCATCTTCTTAATCATATCATCAGCGTTCTTTTCTTCTTCAAGCTGTTCTTTAACAAACCAGTCCAAAAACTGCATTGTTCTGAAGTCTTTAACGTCATATGCAGCGCCGTAAATGTCATTTATCAGGCTTGTTACGTACTGTTCGTGCTCAAGACCTGCTTTTAGCGGGTCCATCAGCGAGTTAAGCTCTTTATCCGGCTTATCTATTGCACCAAGAGTAACCTTTTCGCCTGCCATCTGTAAGTACTTTAAGAACAGCATAGCGTGGTCACGCTCTTCCTGTGCCTGTATCATATACCAGTTTGCAAAACCGTCAAGACCTTCAGCTTCATAATAAATTGAAAAGTCAAGGTAAAGGTATGCAGAGTATAATTCTTTTACAATTTGTTCGTTTAATAGTTGTGCTACTTTCTTATCCATAATATTACCTCCGTTTTTAAATATATTTAAAGAGAATGTTTAATAAAGTGTAATGTATGTGCTTTAATGATAAAAAAACAGTGACATTATCTCTTCAATTTAAGTATATCAAAAATTTCTTTTATAATCAAGATTTTTTTGTGTGACTGAGTATGTGCTGGTGTAATATTGACTTTTAGAAAAATTATGTTAAAATATATGTTAGTAGAACAAGAGAGAATGCAGGTATATTTACCTGCCGTAACACAATGTGATAAGGAGGAAGATATTGTGAAAAAAAGAATTGGGTTAGCGTTATTAGCTGTATTATTGGTGATAGTAGCAGCTCTTGTCGGGATGAAAGTGATTATGAATGCTGAAACAAACATACCCAAGCTTTATTTTAATGGTGATATCTCAGAAATGAACGACAAAAAGGATATTCGGAGTATTTCAGTTTCTTTTAGAGATGGTGATATGACATTTGAAGGGTTTGCGGAATTAAAGGTTCAGGGAACATCAAGTTTGCGCTATGAGAAAAAGAACTATACAATCACATTTTTCAAAGATGAAAACCATACAGAGAAAATGGAAGTGGATGTAGGTTGGGGAGCACAGAATAAGTATTGCCTTAAGGCCAACTGGATTGATAAAACTCATGCCAGAAACATAGTGACAGCTCATTTGGTAACAGAGGTACAGAGAAAATACAACGTACTGGAGGGGACTCCTAGAAATGGTGCTATAGATGGATTTCCGATAGAAATTTATAACAATGATAAGTTCCTTGGTTTATATACATTTAATATACCAAAGGATGAGTGGCTATTTAATATGGATGGCGATAATGAAAATCATATTGTTATATGTGGAGAAGGTTGGGAGGATGCCAATTTGTTTTTGGCAGAACCAAACTTTGAAGATTGGGAATTAGAGGTTGGAGAGGAAAGCCCGGAGACACTGGAAAAAGTAAAGAGATTATTTGATTTTGTAATGAATTCAACAGACGAAGAATTCAAATCATCATTTGGTGAATATATAAATCTGGACGCAGCGTTGAACTATTTTGTTTTGACTGAATATGCATTTCTTAAAGATAATCGTGCAAAAAATATGCTAATTGCAACCTATGATGGAGAACTTTGGTATCCGAGTTTGTATGATTTGGATAGCTGTTGGGGAAGTCGGCCGTCAGGAGAAGAGTTGTGGAAATATGATGTTGAGGAAATGTATACTACAAGAAATAATTTGTTTGCCAGAATGGAAAAGAACTTTGGTAAAGAGCTAGCTGAAAGATATTTTGAATTAAGAGAAACAGTTTTGAAAAAAGAACATATTTTGGATGAATTCAATTTATTCCGCAATGAAATCCC
The DNA here is from genome assembly GCA_045658645.1 of Clostridia bacterium. Classification (GTDB taxonomy): domain Bacteria; phylum Bacillota; class Clostridia; order UBA1381; family UBA1381; genus UBA1738. The sequence continues at coordinate 5,998 of JAZOVJ010000076.1, forward strand.
TAAATTAACATTTATAAAAGAGAAAATACGTTGGGGAAAAGATATTCCGGGGTATGATATTTCGCAAATTGAAGAATATTTAGATTCTATTACTGAAAAATGGGACGATAGATATAAGAAATTATTAGAGGAAAAATAAATAGGGAGAATTTAAAAGAGAGCAACGGAGTGTGCTCTCTTTTATTGCAATTTAAACCTTTAAAAGTACTTTATGTGATAGCTATGATTATGCATTTGCTCCGTTCATGATTTCGGATATAATATCCAGAACTTTCTGGTGGCAGCCTCCGCAACCTGTAGAACAGTGTGTTACTTCCTGCACACTTTTAAATGTGTCAAGCACATCATCAAACTTTGTAAGGTTGTCAAGCGCGTTGGCAATATCGCTGTAGCTCACTTGCTTACAATTACAAACCATATAATTCTCTTTCATAGCCGTCTCCTTTAAAATATCTTATTTGAAGTATCTCTTCAAAAGACCTTCTAAGCCTTTACCGTGACGAGCTTCGTCTCTTGCCATTTCATGAACTGTGTCATGGATAGCATCAAGACCGTACTTTTTAGCAGTTACAGCAAGGTCAAACTTACCCTTTGTTGCGCCATATTCGCAGTCAACTCTCCACTTAAGGTTATCTTTTGTTGTAGCCTTCATATTAGGCTCTAAATCTTCACCCAAAAGCTCTGCAAATTTAGCAGCGTGTTCAGCTTCTTCATAAGCTGCCTTTTCCCAGTAAAGACCTACTTCAGGATAGCCTTCACGGTGAGCAATTCTTGCCATACACAGATACATACCAACTTCAGCACATTCGCCGTTAAAATTAGCCATTAGCTGATCAAAGATATACTTCTTATCTTCTTCAGGGATGTCGTCATTGTTCTTAACAGTTTTAGCGTAAACGCCGTATTCGTGCTCTGCAGCAAGAGCTGCGCCTTCTTCCATTACAGTGAACTTTGAACCAGGAACACCGCAAAGTGGGCACTTTTCAGGAGCCGCATCACCTTCGTGAACATAACCGCAAACAGGACAAACAAATTTTTTCATAATACATACCTCCAAAATTTTTATAAATTTAAATTTTTACTTATTTTTTTGAGCTTCCGCATTTTTGCAATTCTGACATATACCATAGAGAATCAGTGAATATGATTCAGGATAAAAGTCATCCTTTGCAAAGTTTCCGAGCTGATCTTGCCTTATGGCAACGGTGTCACCGATTGCTCCACATACCTTACAGAACGTATGGTCGTGAGGGACAAAGATGTTAGCATCGTAATGGTCAAGCCCGTCACCTACATCAATCTTAAAGATTTCCTTGTTGTCAAGCAGTATTTTTAAATTACGATAAACTGTTGCAATTCCTATTTCAGGAAAATCCTCCTTGACTTTTTCAAAAATCCAGTCAGCTGATGGGTGAGTTGTTGTATTCCTCAAAGCGCCTAAAATAGCTTCACGCTTTTTGGAAGTGTTCAATTTTTTATCCATCAGAAACTCTCCTTAATTGATAATGATAATTATTATCAATTTCATTATAACATATTTTTTTTCGTTGTCAATAGTTTTTTTAATTTTTTTTGGAAAAATTTTCTTTAGCATAAAAAAGAAATACTGCAAGATATGCAGTATCGCAATTTTTTATTCCATTATAATAGGAGAAGTCGTGTAGTCACGGCCCATAGGAACAGGTGAACTTGCGCAAAGTGCCGCAATGTCGGTTGCTAAAATATCAGGTATAATAGACTCGTCTTTAAAATCGGCAACCTTGTTAATAATAGGAAAGGCTGATTTTTCCTTCATTATTGATAAAAGTTCTTTTCCTTTATTATTCATACCTAAAACCCTTATATAGTCAGGGGACTTTGCATCTTCCTTAAGACCGATGAGGACCCTTGCCACGATTCTGCGAAGTCGGGTATGGGCGTATCGCTTGGTCTTAACAGCATCCACTATGGCAGATATTGAGTCACGGTCAATTTCATTTAAAAATCGGTTTGCAAGCCCCGGCTCCATATCGGCAATCCCTGAAAAAGCTGCTTCGCCCTCGGTTCGAAGTTTATACTTAAAAGCTTTGGTAAGCTGGTTTATATCATAGGTGACAGATGCTAAAAGGTCGTACGGCGTGAATATGGAAACATCTTCACCGCATCTTATCTTTTCACGTAGAAGCGTTGCAGAGGCAAAACCGTCAATAGTCTCCTCATCGTGATAGCCTGCACCTTTTCTCTTTATGGTAATAGGTCTTATATTGGTGCCGGACTTTAAAATTGCCTTTATATATTCAATAGCAAGAATATTGTTTGGCTGAGCTAATAGCTCGGCATCTAAAATTCCCTCATAAGCTATGGCACGTGCTTTTGCATAGGGAAGACCCTCATTCATCAAAACCTTGATTTTTTGTGAAACCTCCGGTGATTCTGAAAGAAGAGCCTTGGCACAGGAGGTAAGTTCCAGAATGTCGCCTGACTCACTACCGAAACATAGCGCATCAATAACACCTGATGCGTCTAAAATTCTGATACCGCCCTGGGCAAACCCCTCGGCAGAAGAAAGAGCATATTTTACAGGCAACTCAATTATAAGGTCTGCACCATTTTGAAGAGCCGACCTTGCCCGTGACCATTTATCATAAATGGCAACACTGCCACGTTGAACAAAACTGCCGCTCATAATACATACCACAGCATCAAAATCTTTCTTTATATGGTCAATGTGATACTTGTGCCCTGTATGAAAGGGATTGTATTCACAAATAATTCCTGCAGTCTTCAAAAAAAACGCTCCTTTCACCACTAAACTTTCATTATTTTATATTATATAACAAAAACTGCTATTTGTATAGTGTAATTTTATATAATTTGATATACAATAATTGGAGAAATAAAGTTGACAAAGCAAAAGGAATAAATTATAATAGAAATGATGTTCATTTGTTAGATTTGGAGATGTTAAAATGAAAGTTTATATGGATAATAACGCAACAACCTCTTTAAATAAAGAAGTTTTAGAAGAAATGTTGCCATACTATACAGAAGTTTATGGTAATCCGTCATCAAAGTTTTATGATGTTGGAAGAACTGCCGAGAATGCACTATTAGACCTACGAATGCGAGTAGCAAAACAGCTTGGCGCAAAAACTAACGAGGTGTATTTTACAGCATCAGGCTGTGAGGCTGATAACTGGGCAATTAAGGGCGTTGCTTTTGCCAACAAGGCAAAGGGAAACCACATAATTACCACAAAAATCGAGCATCACGCAATACTTTCTGCTTGTGAATTTTTGGAAAAGCACGGGTTTTCGGTAACATACTTAGATGTTGACGAATACGGTAAAGTTACAGCAGAAGACGTTGAAAAGGCGATTTGCGATAACACAATCCTTGTTTCTGTTATGACTGCAAATAATGAAATAGGAACAATCCAGCCAATTACCGAAATTGCAAAGGTCTGTCGTGAGCATAAGGTAATTTTTCATACCGATGCTGTTCAGGCAATAGGTCATATGAAGATAAATGTTGAGGAATTGGGCGTTGATATGCTTTCGCTGTCAGCGCATAAGTTCCACGGACCAAAGGGCGTTGGTGCTCTTTATATCCGAAACGGCGTAAGAATTGAAAACTTAATTCACGGCGGCGGACAGGAAAGAGGTAAGCGTGCTGCAACAGAAAACCTTGCAGGAATTGCAGGACTTTGCAAGGCGCTTGAAATTGCAAACACTGACCTTTATAAAAAGATTGAAAAGATGCAAGGTCTTCGTGATAAGCTAATCACAGGAATTTCGGAAAAGGTACCGTATTGCAAACTGAACGGACCGACAGACGAAACAAGACTTTGCAACAATGTAAACTTCTCGTTCCGTTATATTGAGGGAGAATCAATACTTATGATGCTGGATATGAAAGGTATTGCGGCGTCATCAGGAAGTGCTTGTGCGTCAGGCTCGCTTGACCCGTCACACGTGCTTTTGGCAATAGGGCTTCCTCACGAAATTGCTCACGGCTCACTGCGTTTGAGCGTTGGCGAGGATACAACAGAGGCTGAAGTTGATTATGTAATTGAAACAATTCCGCCTATTATAGAGAGACTTCGTATGATGTCGCCTCTTTATGAAGAAGTATTAAAAGGAGAGAAATAATATGTATTCAGAAAAAGTTATGGACCATTTCGCAAATCCGCGAAATGTTGGCGAAATAGAAAATGCAAATGCCGTTGGTCAGGTGGGAAACGCAAAATGCGGCGATATTATGAAGATTTATATGGATATTGACGAAAACGAAGTAATTCGTGACGTGAAATTCAAGACTTTCGGTTGCGGAGCGGCTATCGCAACAAGCTCTATGGCAACAGAGATGGTTAAAGGAAAGACAGTTGAAGAAGCATTGCAGCTTACAAACAAAGCCGTAATGGAAGCCCTGGACGGTCTTCCGCCTGAAAAAGTTCACTGTTCAGTTTTGGCAGAGGAAGCAATCAAGGCGGCTGTTGATAACTATCGAGGTATAGAGAAAAAATGCTCAGGCTCATGCGCAAACTGTGAGACCTGCGGAAGATAAAAAATGAAAAATCCGTATTCCCCAAAAAGAGTACGGATTTTTTTAAAAGTACGGAATATAAATTTATGGTAGTAAATTTTGGAGGTACGGTAAATGACAGAACTTCTGCTCCGTTTGTTTGTTAAAAACTATAAAAACGCTAAAAACTCAGCAGTGAACCTTGCAATAGGACGTTTTGCAGGGAAGGTGGGTATTTTTTGTAATGCCGTTTTATCTATTATAAAGGTGTTGGCAGGGTTGATAAGCGGTTCTGTATCAATCGTTGCTGACGGAATGAACAACTTGTCCGACACAATGTCATCGATAATAACACTTTTAGGCTTCAGAATGGCAAACAAGCCTGCCGATAAAGACCATCCGTACGGCCACGCAAGATACGAATATTTGTCGGGGCTCTTGGTTGCAATATTCGTAATCATAGTTGGATTTGAGCTTGTAAAAACCTCAATAGAAAAAATTATTGCTCCGTCTTTGGTAGAGTTTTCTTTATTGACTTTCGGTATTTTGATTTTTTCGATACTTGTGAAAATCTGGCTCGCAGTGTTTTATAAGGGACTTGGTAAGAAAATCAATTCGCAAACTTTAAAAGCCACATCTTTAGACAGCAGAAATGACGTTATTGCAACTCTGGCGGTTTTGATTGGAGCTGTAATAGAGAAAACATACAGCGTAAACATAGATGGATATATGGGCCTTTTGGTTGCAGTATTTATTCTTGTTTCGGGAATAAAAGCAGTGGGCGAAACCATATCTCCGATACTTGGAAAAAGGGCAGATGCCGAGCTTGTGGATGCTATTACTCAGCTTGTATTAAGCCATGACAAGATACTTGGCGTACACGATATTTTAGTTCACGACTACGGCCCCGGTCAATGCTTTGCATCGCTTCACGCAGAGCTTTCGGCGGAAGAGGACCCGCTTATATGCCACGACATAATAGATGATATTGAATGCGATGCCTATGAAGAACTTAACGTAAGGCTTGTAATTCACTATGACCCGGTAGAAGTAAATAACGAAGAGCGAAAGGAAATGGAAAAGACTCTGGGAGATATACTGAAAAATATAAGCCCGGACCTTTCGTTCCATGACTTCAGGATAGTGAGAAGCACGAAACAGACCAAGCTTGTTTTTGACCTTGCAGTTCCTTATTCTATGGGAATGAAAACGAGAGAAATAAAAGAAAAAATAGACGAGGCTATAAAAGAAAAAAATGCGGACTATATAACCTTTATCAGATTTGATGAAAAGGCATAGGGAGAAACAATGGAATTCAAAATTTTAACAGACACCAATGAAGAGATAAAAAAATTGAGGTATAATACCTTTGTGTTGGAGCGAAATGTTCCTGAGGAACTTGAATTTGACGGTAAGGATAACCAGTTTTTGCATTTCACTCTTTGGGATAAGGAAAGGATAATAGCCTGTCTTCGCGCAAATGAAAACGGTGACCTTTTGCATATGGGAAGGTTTGCTGTTTTGAAGGAGCAACGAAAAAAAGGCTATGGTAAAATCCTTATGGAAAAGCTTATAGAATATGCAAAAGAAAAGGGATATAAGGGTATTGAGCTCAGTGCGGTAGAAACGGCTGTGGGATTTTATGAAAAGCAGGGATTTATAACAGTTGGCGACTATTATCTTGAAACAGGCGTTCCGCACATTTATATGAAACAGGAATTCACCTTAAAGTAAGGTGAATTTTTTTGCACTAAAAAAGGAGAGTCGCCTCTCCTTTTAATTTTTGGAAATATCAAGTTCAGGGTCAACCTGACAAATATCATATACCGACATAGGCACAGAATGTTTTATAGGCTCCCATTTAACTTTCTTAAAAAGTGCAATTACTGAAATAGGTACATAAGTCAGCATAAATAATGGGAAAGTGAAGGTATATCCGATTTTTTTAAAGGTTGAACATCTGATTTGCTTATGTTCAGTAATGGTTGTAATAACGCCAAGCAGGAAGAACATTGAATAGAAACCGAACAATGTCTGCCCTAAAGCCTTAAACAGCATCGGAAGATGCTCAGGATCTCCTATAATACCGATAACAATTGCGATAAGGTTTATTACAGTACTTGCAAGTGTCAGAAGCATAGCAGGGGAGATTGTCATAAGCATATCGTAGCACGAAAAGCTTCCCTTGAGCATACCTTTAAACAGTTTCGCACCATACTTTGCAAAAACCTGATAGAAACCTTTTGACCAACGAAGTCTTTGCAAATATGACTGGTAGAAGCTATCAGGCTGCTCATCGTATAGTACGGCATTTTCACAATAACCGATTGTTTCGCCCTGAATAACACTATCAACAGTGAATTCGATGTCTTCTGTCAAAAGATGGTGAATCCAGCCGTTGTTTTTATCTATAATTTCGGCACTTACCAAAAAACCTGTTCCTGAAATTGCACAGCTTGTTCCAAGTCTCATTCGGGAATTATTAAGGAACTTCGCCTCACGCAAAAACCATAGGGAATATCCTGCTGAAATCCAGTTTTCGCCGTAATTTTTAGAGTTTCTGTAGCTGGTAAGTATGCGGTAACCGTTATCAAACGCCTTATTCATTTCAGATATGAAATTAGGGTCAACGACATTGTCAGCATCAAATACTATATATGCCTCGTAATCGTTATCTGGCATATCTTCCTTGATTTTTTTGAAAAGCCAATCAAGAGCGTAACCCTTGCCGATGAACTGGTCATCAAAGCGGTCATATACACGGGCACCGTGCAGTCGTGCAACCTCTGCCGTGTTATCGGTACAGTTGTCAGCAACTACCAAAGTGTCGATAAGATGTGACGGGTAGTTCTGATTTTTGATGCTGTCAATAAGATTGCCAACCATATTTGCTTCATTTCGCGCAGAAATGACCACGGCATATTTATGTTGTTTTTTTGCCTCAAGGCGCTTCGATTTTTTAATCAAACCAACAATTACATATGCGAACTGGTAAAAATAGCATATGGTAAACAGTACCGAAATGACAAAATTAAAATATACAACTATGTTCATATTAATTTCCTCAAACTATATATACGGGTAACATTTATTCCACAATCCAAAAGCCCCACAGGTTTTCTATATGGGGCACAGAGTTATTATACTACTATTTTTTTCAAAAGTAAATATGTAATTTAAAAATTTACATAATATTGATTAAAGTGCAGGTGATTTTCACGCAAATATTAGTGAAGATAAATATATTAAATTTCTGTAAACCTTTTTTGTTTTGTTGAAAATACAGAAGAAAGATGATATAATGAATTCATCGAAGATGAATTCGTCGATATAAATCTCTGACGAGATTTTCGATATGTGCTAAAAGCACTCGATATGCCTGACGGCTCGATATGTTGCTAACGCAACGAGATTTATATCATATCGAGTTTGACCAACGGGAAAACATATCGAATTTACGGAGTAAATATATCGAGCAAACTTTAGTTTGCATATCGACAAAAAATTAGTGTCATCTAAATTGTTCACTAATTTTATAATGATAGCATAAATAAAAAATCCGTAAATGAGGAGAAAGTTATGTTTGACAGAAAAGTTTTAAAAACAAGAGCAAAGTTCGTTTTATCAAGAGCTTTTTTGGTGAGCGTTGTTGCTTGTGCAATTGTGAGTGTTGTAACAGGAGGTATGGTTAATTTCGGAGTACAAAGACTGCAGGGCATAAATTTTGCTACTATGTCAGATATCAGGGTATTGGCTATTTATGCAGTGTTTGGACTTATGTTTTTGGTTGGAATAGGAATAAGCATATTTGTAGCAACACCGCTGAAGGTTGGACTTAAGCATTTTATGCTGCGCTCTGCAGATATGGACACAAATCTTGATAATCTTATGTACCCGTTCAAAAACAACTACAAGAATATCGTATGGGTAACATTCGTAAAGAATTTGTATATAACACTTTGGTCGCTTTTAGGACTTGTGCCGATGATAATAGGTTTTTGGAAATTCGGTCTTTCTGAAAAAATAGCAGAGCTTTTGCCTATGATACAGAACGATTCGGTTTCTGCTGCCATATCCCTAACAACTATTTCAAGCGGGCTTGTACTTCTGACAGTTATATTTATGATTCCTGCTTATATTAAAGAACTACAGTACTCATTGGTGGAATATATATTGGCGGAGAATCCCGATATGCCGCGAGGAAAAGCTATTGGTAAGAGTAAAGAAATGATGGTTGGAAATAAATGGGGATATGTAAAGCTTGCCATTTCGTTCTTCGGATGGTATGTGCTTGCAAACACGGCTTGCTGTATCGGAAATTTCCTGCTCCTGCCGTATGTCGAGCAGACATTTGCACAGATGTACCTTGAAATCAGCGGTCAGGGAAAGGATTATTCGGGATATAACTATCATACTGATTTTAATAACTTTGGAAATATGTAAAGAAAACGGACTGCCTTTTCGGTAGTCCGTATTTTTTTGTATAACAATACCGAATTTGACTTTTTATATTTGTAATGATATAATAAGCATTAGTTAAATTTCGGGATGTGGCTCAGCTTGGTAGAGTGCTTGAATGGGGTTCAAGAGGTCGCAAGTTCAAATCTTGTCATCCCGACCACGTCGCAGCAAACTACGCTGCAATCAAAATGACCACTTGCAAAGTGGTCATTTTTCATATGCTTCGTTGCTCCTCCTTTTTCGCAAAAGGTCACGTTCAAGTCGGCTATTCGTTTGTAAACGCACTCATAACGCCTTTGTTTCACTACCAACCTTTTGCGATAGAGTGCCTTCGGCACGGTTGCATCTATATTATTCTGCTTTGCCACGTCGGAGCAAGCGTAAAGTCGCTTGCTCTTTTTTCGCAAAGAAGAAAGTTCACTTTACTTTTTTGTAGACATAAGTAGAATAATGTGTTATAATGTCGTTTGGTAAATTTAATGATACAGGGGAAAAATATGGAATTTATTAAGAAAAATGCTGTGATGTGTATTGCATTTCTGCTTGCAATTATAACTTCACTAATTGTGCCTCCTGACAGGCAGTATCTTGAATATTTTGACTTAAAAACCTTGACCTGTCTGTTCTGCACGTTAGCTTGCGTATGTGCGCTTAAAAATATCAGGTTTTTCAGAATTATTGCAGAAAAAATCGTATTGTATTTCAAAACCGCAAGAAGTGCAGTAATTGCTTTAGTATACATAACATTCATCGGTTCAATGATAATAGCAAACGATATGGCGCTGATTACCTTCCTGCCGCTTGGATACTATGCATTAAAATCAACAGGTAACGAAAAATATATGGCATTTACCTTTATAATGCAGAATATTGCGGCAAATCTCGGTGGAATGCTGACGCCCTTTGGAAATCCGCAAAATTTATATCTTTACACCTATTACAATATAGCGAATATGGAATTTATGAAAATAATGTTTTTGCCTTTCGTTATATCTATCGCCTTGATAACCTTATGTTGCTTTATCATACCAAATAAAGAAATGAAGCTTGAAAAGGAGCTTGACATAAAGCTGAACATAAAAAGAGCGGCTATATACGGCTTACTTTTCTTTCTGGCAATACTGATAGTGTTCAGAACAGTGCCGTATTATATAGGTCTTGTTGTTATAACAGTGTCAATCTTCCTTTTGGACAGGTCGGCGCTGAAAAAGGTTGACTATCCGCTTTTGTTGACATTTGTTGCATTCTTTGTTTTTGCGGGGAATATGTCAAGAATTCCAATGATAAACGAATTTCTGGGCGGACTTATTGAAAAAAACACTCTGCTCTATGGAGTGTTGTCCTGTCAGGCGATAAGTAATGTGCCAAGTGCCATACTTTTGTCAAAATTCACAGCCAATTATCCCGAGCTTTTGGTTGCGGTGAATATAGGCGGAGCGGGAACATTGATTGCGTCCCTTGCAAGCCTTATAACATTCAGGGAATATGTGAAAAG
>JAZOVJ010000077.1:0-58691 GCA_045658645.1 Clostridia bacterium
GTTGCAATCAAAATATGTTTTGCTTTGCGGACTTCTGTTTCAAAATCTGCTTTATTCTGTTCAAAATAAGTTTTCAATTCATCGTCTGTTACCGTTTTTTCTTCAGTTACAAGCTGACCGATTTTGTTGTAGTAAACAGAAGATTTGCACATCATTTCAATAAATTCGTCAGTAATGCTATTGCTCTTTAAAAATTCCTTATATGCCTTTTCTGAGCCATACCCTGTAACAAGCTGTTCCTTTGTAGCTTCCACCGTCTTTTTCTCTTCTTCTGTTAAAGAAAGTCCAAAAGCTTCTGCGGCTTCAATATAAAGAGCGTTTCTTACAGCATTATCCATTGCTTGTTGTTTTGCAACATCAATAGCTTTCTTACCTTCAATTTCTTTAGTTTCCCAATCTTCATCTGTCTGAAGTTCGGTATCATTCATCTGGTTTTTAATAGATTCAAGATAAAACTCAAATTCGCTTTGTGCTATTTTTATATTTCCAACTGTAGCTATAGGTTTGCCTGAACAGGAAGCCAAAAGCAATACAGAAAGTGCTAATAGTAAAAGCTTTTTCATTTACAACACCTCACTTCTTGACATTTTTAATCTCTTATAATGCTATTATACATTATAAATTTGTATTATGCAATTCATTTAGACGTTGTAATAAAAACTTAATATTAGAGAGTTCCTTTTTCTTATCACCGTATCTGTACCTGATTGCAGGTTTCTTAAGAGCGCTTATAACCGCGTCTTTAGAATGGTTTTGTATTATATATTGAACATATTCAGGCAAAAGTGCATTTTCACTGAATTCAAAGTTGATATACTCGCCTTTTTCTATAACATCCTCAATACCTATATTATTGGCAAGAGCCTTTATTTCCGCAATCATAATAAGATTATGTGCAGCATCAGGCAAATCGCCGAAGCGGTCGCAAAGCTCGTCTGTCACCTCAGATGCATCGTCTTCGTTTCCAATCGCAGCAATCCTCTTATAAGTATCAATTCTTATGTTACTGCTCTTAATATATCGTTCCGGAATAAAGGCATCTACCTTAATATCAATATTTGTACTGATATCGTCCTTTACCTCCTGCCCCTGTGCTTCTTTTACGCTGTCTGCAAGGATTTTACAGTACATATCATATCCGACAGAATCAATATGCCCGTGTTGTTGTGCGCCTAAAATATCCCCGGCACCTCTTATTTCAAGGTCTCGCATGGCGATTTTAAAGCCCGAACCGAATTCTGTGAACTCCTTGATTGCGCTAAGGCGTTTTTCTGCGGTTTCTGATAAAATCCCGTCACGTTTATAGGTCAGGTAACAGTACGCATTTCTTGCGCTTCTTCCCACTCTTCCTCGTAGCTGATAAAGCTGCGAAAGTCCCATTCTGTCTGCATTTTCAATTATTATTGTGTTGGCATTCGGAATATCAAGACCTGTTTCTATAATGGTTGTGCAAACAAGAATATCTGTTTTGCCGTTAACCATATCGTACATAATATCCTCAAGCTCATCTTCATTCATTTTTCCGTGACCAACCGCCACATTTGCCTCCGGAATCTGCTTTTTAATCCATTCAGCAGTTCTGTATATCCCTGCGACACGGTTATAAAGGTAAAACACCTGACCGCCACGGGAAAGCTCCTTTTTCATAGCGTCTATCAAAACATCTTCTCTGTGTTCAAGAACATAGGTAGCAACAGGGTATCTGTTTTCAGGCGGTGTTTCCAAAAGACTCATATCACGGACAGCCACCATTGACATATGAAGCGTCCTCGGTATAGGAGTTGCTGTCATTGAAAGTACGTCTACGTTCTTTTTAAGTTCTTTTAAGCGTTCCTTGTGCGCAACACCAAATCTTTGTTCCTCGTCTATAATTAAAAGCCCTAAATCCTTAAACTCCAAATCCTTTTGCAGCATTCTGTGAGTTCCTATTATTATATCTATCTCGCCTGTTTTAAGCTTTTTCAAAATTTTTGCCTGCTCTGCCTGTGTTCTGAATCGTGACAGCATTTCCACTTTTATAGGGAATTTTTCCATTCTTTTTGAAAAAGTTTCATATTGCTGCATAGCAAGAATGGTTGTAGGGCAAAGATATGCCACCTGCTTTGAGTCAGTTGCAGCCTTGAATGCAGCTCTAAGTGCCACCTCAGTTTTACCGTATCCAACATCACCGCAAAGAAGTCTGTCCATAGGCTTTTCGCTTTCCATGTCCTTCTTAACCTCTTCTATTGAGCGAAGCTGGTCCTCGGTTTCCTGATATAAAAATCTGTCTTCAAAATCTCTTTGCCAAGGAGTATCGGATGAGAATGCGTGACCCTTCGTGTTGGCACGCTCTGCATATAGCTTTACAAGCTGTTTTGCCATATCGCTTGTTGCTTCACGCACCTTTTGTTTGGTCTTGTTCCATTCGCTTCCGCCAAGCTTTGAAAGCCTTGTTCCCTCTTTACCAGAATACTTGTAAAGCATATCAAGCTGGTCAACCGGAACATATAAACTGTCTGTGCCACGATATGCGATATGCAGATAATCCTTTGTAACGCCAAGAGCCGTCATCTTCTTAATTCCCTTGTATTCGCCTATTCCGTGTGCACGGTGTACTACCAAATCACCCACATTTATGTCTGTGTAAGACTTTAAGCGGTTTGCATTTTCTACTCGTCTTTTTGACTTTTTAATGCCTACTGAAAATATTTCTCTGTCGGAAATAAGAGTGAAACCAATATCAGGAACTTCAAACCCCTTTGCAAGTTCTCCTCGGAGTATGACAATTTCGCCCTTTTCAAACTCAGCATCATCGTGGATATATCGGCACTTTATACCCTTATCGTTGAGAGTCCCCGCAAGGTTTTCACCACGCAATCGGTTGGAAGCCAAAATAACCACCGTTTCATTTGCTTCCTGCTTTTTTAAAAGGTCATCATAAAGATACTCCACCTTGCCGTGAAGTGAAACTGTAGTTTTTGTAACAAAATTAAATATAGAATTATAGTTATAGTTTATGGAAGAATGAGTCAATGCATTTACCGATACAAGCTTTTGATTTTGCAGTTTTTCTACTGCCTTATCATAGCTTTCCCAGAGCTTTGTATATCCCTGTAATAAAAGACCTTTTGCGGACAAATCTTCTATTATTTCACTTTGCTCCCATACAAGAGTTTTTGCACGCTCATTAACTCTTTTCGGCTCTATTAAGAAAACCAGTGTTTCGCCGTCTATATAGTCGAGAAGTGTTGGAATTTCATCATAAATAACACCTATATATCGGGAAATTGAACTTAATTCACTGTTTTGTGAGAGTTTTTCAATGTCTGCCTCTATGTTTTCAATTGATTTCGACTGGTCGCTTTTCTTTCGTTTAAGCTTTTTAATTTCTTCCTCAAGCTTTGCGATTAACGTTTCTCTGTCATACTCCGAAAGTTCACGGCATGGAATAATACAGGTTTCTTCGATATTTCCGAAAGAACGCTGTGTCATAGTATCAAAGTTTCTTATTGAGTCTATTTCTATGTCAAAAAATTCAATTCTTACAGGGTTTTCCGCCTGTGGTGAAAATACGTCCAAAATTCCGCCGCGAAGCGAGAACTGTCCTTTTCCTGACACCTCTTCTTCACGGATATAACCCATTTTTACAAGCTGTTCGGAAAGCACCTCCGGGTCAGACATATCCCCAAGTTTTAAGTTAACAGTGTTTTTTTTTAGGGCTTCTGGCGTTATGGTATATTGCAATAAAGCTTCCAGGGATGTTACGGTAATCCCGCCGTTTTTCTGCATATTTGAAAGTGCTTCAAGGCGCATATTTTCGCTATGACGGTTATGTGCGTCAATCTCAAAAAAGACATACTCTTTCGCAGGATATAATCGAACGTTATCTGTGTATAGCTCCAAATCAAACACAAGTTGCTTTGCTTCCTGATCGCTATAAGTAATAACTATGGTCTTTTTGTCATCCGTTGCACCAAAAATAAACTGCCCCAGTGCAGATTCCGAAACACCCGCTAATGAAACGGGTGTTTTTCCCGTTTTTAAGGCAGCACAAAAGTCGGAATATTCAGAATATTCCGACAACAAGTTCCTAAAATTCAGAGCTTTTTTCATTCCATCACCCTGTTTGGCAATCAGCCGTTATATTTATTCATTGCCCTTTCAATATTCCCTGCGATGATTTCCTCAACTGCAGATGAAGCCTTTATTATCGCTTCTTCCAAAATTGGAATTTCATCTTTTGAAAATCTTGCAAGAACAAAATCTGCAAGGTCTGCTTTTTCCCGAAGCGGTGCATCAACTCCCAGACGGATTCTTGGGAAATTATCAGAGTTCAGCTGATAAATTATTGATTTTAGTCCGTTATGTCCGCCGGCAGAACCGCTTTTTCTGATTCTTACCTTTCCTGCAGGGAGGTTAACCTCATCACTTATAACGATTACGTTCTCTACAGGAATTTTAAAAAATGCCACAAAATCACGGATACTTTCGCCTGACAGATTCATATAAGTCTGTGGTTTTAATATTATAACCTTTTCGCCTTTATATGAAAACTCGCCGTAAAGTCCCTTGAACTTAAGCTTTTTCACATTCACATTATGCTTATCCGCAATATAGTCGATTACTTCAAACCCGATATTGTGACGGGTCATTTCGTACTGCGACCCCGGATTTCCAAGTCCTGCTACAAGATACATTATTTGTCCCTTTTATCCTTCCGTTCTTTTACATATTCTATGTCATTATTTATCTGCGTAATCAGATTTTCAATACTGTCAAATTTTATATCGTCACGTATTTTTTCTAAAAATTCTACCTTTAAAAATTCTCCGTAAATATCTTTTGTAAAGTTTGGTATATGAACTTCAACCGTTCTCTTTCTGGCATTAAATGTAGGATTTTTCCCTACATTTATAACTGCATTCATTCCAAGCACTCTGCCATAATATACGCCGTCAGCTGGTAAAAGTTTTTCCTCGGGATAAGAAATGTTAGCAGTAGGAAAACCCATTTTCCTGCCGTTTTCAAAACCCTTTTCCACCGTTCCCGAAACAAAGTAATCATAACCCAAAAGTTCATTGGCAATCACTATTTCGCCGTTTTTTATAAGGTGTCTTATTACCGTACTTTTTATTGGTTTTTCCTTATATCCAACAGGCTCTAAAACTGTGACTTCCGCCTTTTTGCAAAGCTCTTTTAACAACATTGCATCGCCCTTTGCCATATGACCGAAACGATAATCATAGCCACAAATGATATGTGATACATTTAGGATATTCTCCAAAACTTGCACAAATTCCTCAGGACTTCTTCTTGCAAACTTTTCTGAAAACTCTGCAATAACCACAAAATCTGCGCCATACTCTTCAATAAGCTTTATTTTTTCGCCTTGTATGGTTAAGTTTTCATATCCTTTAATATTTCTGTCGAAGAGCAACACTCCCCATTTTCCGTGTGATTTTGCCACATCAAAAAGTGCTTTATGGCCCTTGTGAATTCCGTCAAAACCCCCAAGGCAAACAGAAGCACCAACGAAAATCGCATTTTCATCGCCACAAATCCTGCTTATTCCATTTTCTTCGCAATAAGAATAAATTTCCATTATTTGCCTCTTATTTAGTTCCAAAACGCTTTCTTTAAATATAATGCCCCGTTTCTGTATTCCGATATGCACACAAATTCTTCGTCATCGCCATACACACGGTAAAGGTTTCCGTCTGTAAGACCTTTTTTACGGATTGGTATTCCATTTTTTGCTTTGCTCTTCAAAAACTCATCCAAAATAACCTCATCATAGCAAAGAAACAGCTTATCAACAGGAATTATAGCTTTTTCAAGTGTTCCGTCCTGCTTCATTTTAAGAAGTTCTTCAGGTGTATAGCTTTCCTCAAGGGTAAAATTTGCACTCTTTATACGCACAAGCGTATTCATATATGCGCCGCAACCAAGTGCCATACCGATATCCTCACAAAGAGTTCTGATATAAGTTCCCTTCGAACAGAAAACCTCAATGGTAATAGCATAGTTTTCCATATCAATCTCGCAGATTTTAATGTCAGATATGGTAACCCTACGTTTTTCACGATCAATGGTTATTCCCTCACGTGCAAGCTCGTAAAGTTTTTTACCATCCTTTTTTATAGCAGAAAACATAGGCGGAATTTGATAAATTTCGCCTATGAATTCGTTTATTGCCTCTTTAATTTGTTCTTTTGTTGCAAATACGGGTTGCTCGGTTAAAATTTCTCCCGATGCATCCAGCGTGTCAGTAGTCATTCCAAGAATGAACTGTGCCCTGTACGCCTTATCAGATGCCGTCAGCATATCCGCCGCCTTTGTTCCTCGACCGATACAAACAGGCAATACTCCCGAGGCATCAGGGTCAAGTGTTCCTGTATGCCCGACTTTCTTTATGTTTAAAAGTCGTCTTGTAAATGCCACAAGGTTATGGGACGTTTGTCCCGTTGGCTTATTTATAACTATTACGCCATCCATAGTTTATCCTATTTGAGCTTCAATAATAGCCTGAACTTTTGACAAAGCCTCTGAAATCTTAGCTTCGTCCTTACCGCCGCCCTGTGCCATATCAGGCTTACCGCCGCCTGAACCGCCTGCAATAGCAGTGATTTCCTTGATTACCATACCTGCATGTACCTTTTTAGCAACAGCCGCTTTTGTTGCAGTTGCCAAAAATGCAATCTTCCCGTCAGCCACTGATGCCAAAACAGCAATACCGCAGTCCATCTTATCCTTTAAATTGTCGCCAAGTGTGCGAAGGTCTCCGCCTGATAAGCCGTCAACCTGACCACAAATAACAGTCACACCGCCGATTTCTACCTTATTCTTTAATACGTCATCAAGCTTTCCTGTTGCCATCTTTGCATTTAGTGCTTCAAGCTTCTTCTTTGTATCACGAAGTTCATTTGCAAGCTGTTCTGCCTTCATATCAATTTCATTTACATTGTTTGCCTTAAGACTTACTGCAGTCTTTTCAATCAGAGCATCTTTTTCTGCGATATACCCTAAAACGCCTGCACCCGTAACCGCCTCGATACGTCTTGTACCCGCAGCAACGCCTGATTCTGAAATCAGCTTGAATAGTCCTATTTCAGCGGTGTTTGTAAGGTGAGTACCGCCACAGAACTCAATTGAGTAATCACCCATTTTAACAACACGTACAACTTCGCCGTACTTTTCACCGAACTGTGCTTCTGCACCAAGCTTTTTAGCCTCGTCAATCGGAAGCTCCTGAACGTTTATTGGAAGTGCTTCAAGTATCATTTCGTTAACTCTTGCCTCAACCTTTTTTAGCTCTTCACGTGTCATAGCCTCAAAGTGTGAGAAGTCAAAACGAAGATGCTTTGCATTAACTTCAGAACCTGCCTGTGCAACGTGGTCACCTAAAGTTTCCTTTAGTGCCTTATGAAGAATGTGTGTCGCACTGTGGTTTCTGCCGATTGCAGTTCTGTTCTTTCTGCAAACTGTAAGTGTTACATTATCAGCCTTTGTAAAGCTGCCCTTTGTAACTTCTACGATATGCATATAAACGCCGCTTGCGTTCTTCTTTGTGTCAATAACCTTTGCTTCTGCGCCGTCTTTTACGATTGAACCGATGTCGCCTGCCTGACCGCCCATTTCAGCATAGAATGGTGATTTTTTAGTAACGATAATTCCGTTTTCACCTTCACCGATTCCGTCTGATTCTTCGCCGTTTGCAGAAATTGCAATGATTTCGCTATCTGCTGTCAAATCAGTATATCCGACAAATTCTGTTGCCTCTGTTCCCTCAAAGCTGAAGCTATCGTTATCTTCCCAGCTTGAGCCGTCTTTTCTTGCATTTCTTGCTGTTTCTTTTTGTACCTTAAGCTCCTTATCGTAGCCGTCACGGTCAACTGACAATCCTGCTTCTTCGCAGATTTCAACTGTTAAGTCAATCGGGAAACCGTAAGTATCGTTTAGCTTAAAAGCCTTGTCGCCTGACAAAACAGTTTCACCATTTTTCTTCATTTCGTCAATGTATTCATTCAAAATTGCAAGACCATTGTCAATGGTTTTTGCAAAACGTTCTTCTTCAATTCTGATAATTTTCTTGATGTATTCACGTTTTTCAGCAAGTTCAGGGTAGCCCTGTGCAGACTCATCAATAACAGTGTCCGCAACCTGATACAAGAACTCACCCTTAACATTCAAAAGCTTTCCGTGACGTGCAGCTCTGCGAAGAAGTCTTCTTAAAACGTAGCCTCTGCCTTCATTTGACGGGATTACTCCGTCAGAAACCATCATAACAGTACTTCTGATATGGTCTGTAATAACACGAAGTGATACGTCAACCTTTTCGTCCTGCTTATAGCTTACTCCTGCAATCTTTGAGATGTGGTTCATAATGTTTCTTACAGTATCAACCTCGAAAAGATTGTCAACGCCCTGCATAACTGCAGCGAGTCTTTCAAGACCCATACCTGTATCAATGTTAGGGTTAGCAAGACGGTTATAGTTTCCGTCTTCATCCTTATCAAACTGTGTAAATACAAGATTCCACACTTCCATAAAACGGTCGCAGTCGCAACCCATCTTACAATCAGGTCCGCAGCTATACTGTTCGCCTCGGTCAACGTGTATTTCAGAACACGGACCGCAAGGGCCTGTTCCGTGTTCCCAGAAGTTGTCAGCCTTCCCAAGCTTTATAACTCTATCAGGATTTACGCCAACTTCATTAACCCAGATGTCGCGTGCTTCATCGTCTTCTTCATAAACTGTAATCCAAAGCTTGTCCTCAGGGATTTCCATAACCTTTGTCAAAAATTCCCAACCCCAGTTAATAGCTTCGTGCTTAAAATAGTCACCGAATGAGAAGTTACCAAGCATTTCAAAGAAAGTTCCGTGACGCGCAGTTTTACCAACGCACTCAATATCAGGTGTACGGATACACTTCTGGCAAGTTGTAACTCGTCTTCTTGGCGGAACTTCAGCACCTGTAAACCACTTCTTCATAGGCGCCATACCTGAGTTGATTAAAAGCAAGCTTGCATCGTTCTTTGGAACTAATGAAAAGCTGCCAAGTCTTAAGCAACCCTTTGACTCAAAAAAGCTCAAAAATTTCTCTCTAATTTCGTTTACTCCATTTTTTTGCATAACTTTTGCCTTCCTTGTATATAAATTTAGTTATTCGATTACATAACTATGGCATTTTATCCTGTTTATTATATAGGAAATCAAAGGAAATGTCAAGGATATATGAGGAAAATCAGCGATTTTATCTTCATTTTTTTACACTCATTTTTTATAAACAAAAAATCCTGCAATTTCTTGCAGGATTTTATTTCAGTTATCTTTTTCAAACAACTCAACACTGTCACATCCGTCAATTTCAGACAACTTAACCTTAATTATTTCGTTCCTTGATGTCGGCACATTCTTGCCCACATAATCGGCACGGATAGGAAGCTCTCTATGCCCCCTGTCCACCAAAACGGCAAGTTGGATTTTTGACGCTCTTCCGTGAGACAGGATTGCATCAAGAGCAGCACGTACTGTTCTTCCTGTGTAGATTACATCATCGGTTAAAATTATGCTTTTTCCCTCAATCGGGAAGTCAAACTCTCCCGTTTCTACAATCTTCTTTTCATCAAAAATCAAGTCGTCTCGAAATGGTGAAATGTCAAGTGTTCTGACTGTAACTTTTTTGTTTTCTATTCTGTAAATCGCATCTGCCAGACGGTTTGCAATAGGCACACCTCGGGTTTCAATCCCCACTATACATATATCGTCCACCGATTCATTCTTTTCGATAATCTCATGGGCAATTCGTACAATGGCACGTTTTACAGCACTTTCGTCAAATAAGCTTGCTTTAAATCTCATATATTAAAGTTTACGCCTCTTCTGTTTCTTCTGCAACTTCTTCAACTGCAACTTCTTCAACGATTTCTTCAACAGTTTCTTCAACTGCATCCTCTTCAGTTACAGTTTCTTCTGCAGGGGCTTCTGCCTTTTTGTCTCTAACAAGAAGGTTTGTTAAGATACCGATAATAAGAGCTGTTGCGATAGCTGTAATCTGGACAGCACCGAAGTTAAGTGTCAGTCCGCCGATACCTGTTACAAGGATTGAGCTTACAACAAACAGATTCTTTGACTCATTAAGGTCAACTTTCTGTACCATCTTAAGACCAGAAACTGCAATAAATCCGTAAAGTGCGATACATATACCACCAATGACGCAAGCCGGAATTGTGTTCACAAATTCTACAAATGGTGTGAAGAATGACAGTATCATTGAGTAGATTGCTGCAATGATAATAGTTGAAACAGATGCATTTCTTGTGATAGCAACGCAACCAACGCTTTCGCCGTATGTTGTATTAGGGCATCCGCCGAAGACTGAACCAACTATTGAACCAACGCCGTCACCCAAAAGTGTACGTGTAAGACCAGGTTCTTTAATAAGGTCTCTTTCTATTACTGAACTCAGGTTCTTGTGGTCTGCAATATGTTCTGCCAAAACAACGAATGCAACCGGTGCGAACAGTAGCGCAATCTGTGCTACACCCTGCCAGCCGTTAAGCTTTTCAAGACCCTCATTCCAGATACCGATAGCAAGGAAGTTTGGAACTCTTATAAAACTTTCAAGTGTAATTTCCTTAAAGTTGTTTACAAGTGGAGAGAAATCAATAACCTGAAGGTATGCGTTTGAAGTAATATTACCGATAACAGTAAACAATGCTGCTGCAACATAACCTGTCGCCACACCGATAATAAACGGAATAAGCTTTGCTGTCTTGCTGCCCTTTACAGATGCTAAAACTGTTGCACCGAAAGCGATAAGTCCGCAAATGATATGGATTAGATTGTATCCGCCCGCATTTGAACCGTTAACATTTGATATAGCACTTCCGCAAAGGCTCAAACCGATTAGCGCAACAGTAGGTCCGATTATAACAGGAGGAAGAAGTTTGTCTACCCACTTTGTTCCTGTGAACTTAATAACTGTTGCAATAATTACATATACCAGACCTGCAAAAATTGCACCAAGTAAGATACCGAAGTATCCGAACGCACAAGCACCGATTAGCGGCGAAATAAATGCGAATGAGCTGCCAAGGTAAACCGGGCTCTTTTTTCTTGTAAACGCAATGTAAGTAAGTGTTCCTGCTCCTGCACCGAAAAGTGCTGCTGCCTGATTTAATATCTGCTCTCCTGCTGCTGCATTTACCAATACCGGCACCAATAAAGTAGCTGCGATAATTGATAGCAACTGTTGGAAAGCAAATACAAGATTAGCTTTTAATTTCGGCTTGTCCTCTACGTCATAAATAAGTCTCATTTTTTTATACTTCCTTTCTCTTTGGAAAATATTTTCGTCTTTCATAAACCAAAAAAATGCCTTGTCTGCTAAGGCAAGACAAGGCATAAGTTTCGCTAAGGTATAATCTATCTTGTCGATGTCACAGCAAACGATTAAAGATTTATTACTCAACACGTTTATTGTACCACAGATTATACAAATTGTAAATAGTTTTTATTAAATTATTTGTCAGTTTTTGTTATAGCGATTGCAAGTTCTTCAAGCTGCTTTTCGTCAACAAGACCAGGTGCATTTGACATAAGTTCTGATGCGTTCTGCACCTTCGGGAATGCTGTAACATCCTTTAAGCTTTCCGCTCCGCACATAATCATAGCAAGTCTGTCAAGACCGATACCGCAACCGCCGTGAGGTGCTGCACCATACTTATACGCTTCAACCAAAAATCCGAATTTTGCTTCGATTTCTTCTTCTGTAAGGCCAAGTGCCTCAAACATTTTCTGCTGAAGTTCATAGTCGGTAATTCTTATAGAACCTGAAGAAAGCTCTGTGCCGTTCAGCACAAGGTCATAAGCCTTTGCAATAACTTTTTCAGGGTCGGTATCAAGATACTGAATGCACTCGTCCATAGGCATGGTGAATGGATGATGCATAGCGTCCCATGCGCCGGTTTCTTCGTTATATTCAAAGAATGGGAATTCTGTAATCCACAGGAAGTTAAAGCCTTCAGGAATAATATCAAGTTGTTTTGCAACCTTTAAACGAAGTGCGCCAAGTGTTGGAAGTGTAACTCTGTTCTTATCTGCAACGATAAGCACCAGGTCTCCCTTTTCAGCTCCCAAGTGTGAAAGGATAGCTTCAAGCTCGCCTTCCTTCATAAACTTAGCAAATGAGCAGGTTGGTACATCTTCTACCCAACGAACATAAGCAAGACCCTTTGCACCGATACCTCTTGCAAATTCTGTCAAGCGGTCAATTTCTTTTCTTGTATAGGTTTCAACAGCGTTTTTTGCAACAATGGCACGAACAGAACCACCGTCTGCGATCGCTCCTGTGAACACACCGAAGTCACAATCTTTAACGAGGTCGGAAATATCCTTGATTTCCATACCAAATCTTGTATCAGGCTTATCTGAACCATATCTTTCCATAGCTTCACGGTATGTTAAGCGCGGTAGCGGAACAGTAATCTCTTTTCCTAAAACTTCCTTGAAAAGCGTTGTTATAAGACCTTCAACAATTTCCAGAATGTCTTCTACTTCAACAAAAGACATTTCCATATCTATCTGAGTAAATTCAGGCTGACGGTCAGCACGAAGGTCCTCATCTCTGAAGCATCTTGCAAGCTGAATGTATCTGTCATAGCCTGCTATCATCAGAAGCTGCTTATAAATCTGCGGTGACTGAGGAAGTGCATAGAACTTGCCGTGGTGAATTCTTGACGGAACAAGGTAGTCACGGGCGCCTTCAGGTGTTGACTTCATCATCATCGGTGTTTCAATTTCTATAAATCCGTTATCTGCAAAGTAGTCTCTTGCAACCTTTGCAATCTTGCTTCGCATAATTATATTGTCCTGCAGCGGCTTTCTTCTTAAATCAAGATATCTGTATTTTAGTCTTAATTCTTCGTTTACGTTTGTTTCGTCTGTAATTTCAAAAGGTGGTGTCTGTGCCTTTGCAAGTATTCTCAAATCATCAACAAAAATTTCAATGTCACCTGTTGCAATTGCAGCATTCTTGCTTTCCCTCTCACGCACCTGACCTTTTGCCATAAGCACATATTCCGAATGGCACTGTGATGCTTTTTCAAAGACATCTCTTGCAGTTTCGGTGTCAAATGCAAGCTGAACAATACCTGTTCTGTCCCTTAAATCAATAAAAATAAGGGTTCCCATATCTCTTATTTTCTGCACATATCCGCCCACAACTACTGTGTTACCGACACCGGTTACTTCTCCGCAGTAATGTGTACGCTTTAAGCCTTTCATTGTATCCATTTTATAGTACCATCCTTTTTATCAGTCTTTATTAAAAAATTCACAAAGCTTATCCAGCGTCCATTCGGTCTGTTCGCCGGTTTCCATATTCTTAAGCCTTACGTTTCCTGTTTCAATTTCGCTGTCGCCCAAAACCAATGTGTACTTTGCACCGATTTTGTCAGAGTATTTCATCTGCGGCTTTAAACCTCTTCCTATAAGGTCGGTTTCCGCCTTAATTCCTGCCATTCTCAAGGTATATGCAATAACCTGCGCCTTATCCTGTGCCGCATCACCAAGCGGTGCAATATAGATATCAGGCTTTTTATCATCAGGAATTTCAACGCCGGTTTCAGAAAGTCTGATTAACAGTCTTTCAATTCCAAGCCCGAAACCTATTGCAGGGGTTGCATCTCCGCCAAACTCCTCAACAAGCCCGTCATATCTTCCGCCGCCGCAAACCGTGAACGGTCCTGAAATTATTTCGAATACTGTCTTTGTGTAATAGTCAAGACCACGAACTATACCGCTATCCACCTTATATTCAATTCCCATATTGGAAAGTGCCTTTTTGAAGCTTTCAAAGTGTGTGCGGCAGTCATCACAGATATAGTCTAAAAGTCTTGGTGCATCTTTTGAAAGTTCCTGACAAATTTCTGACTTACAGTCTAAAATTCTTAACGGATTTCTCTCAAATCTGCCTTTACAGGTTTCGCAAAGCTCTGAATACTTTGGTCTTAAGAAATCTCTTAAGGCTTCGCTGTATTTCTTCCTGCATTCAGGGCACCCGATACTGTTTATATTAACTGAAAGGTCAGTAAGTCCTACTTTTGTTAAGAAAGTATAAGCCAGGGTAACAACTTCTGCATCAATTGCAGGTCCTTTTGAACCGAACGCTTCTATTCCAAACTGGTGAAATTCACGGAGTCTTCCCTTTTGCTTGTTCTCGTAACGGAAGCAAGGTACGTTATACCACATTTTAAGCGGTAAAACACCTGCATAAAGGTTATTCTCCAAATAGCTTCTTGCAACAGAAGCAGTTCCTTCAGGTCTTAGCGTTACACTTCGCCCGCCTTTATCATTAAAGGTATACATCTGCTTTTCTACAACGTCTGTGGTATCGCCCACTCCACGTTCAAAAAGCTCGGTATGTTCAAAGGTAGGAACACGGATTTCCTTGTACCCGAAATTGTCGCATATCTCCTTAAAATTCTTTTCAAGATACTGCCACTTGTAACTGTCCTGTGGCAACAAATCCTCAGTGCCCTTAGGCGCTTTGGTTATAAGCATATTTTTCAACTCCTATATCTACTAATAAATGCAAACACAAAACCGTTGTGTCTGCTTATTTTTTACTAAAAATGCGCATAACACATCACATTATATTTTACTATTTTAACGCCGTATTGTCAAGAAAAAATGCGTTTATTTTACAATAATACTACATTTTTCCGTATTTACTTGATAATGGTTAGAATTTGTCGTATAATAATAATGTTGTAATTTAATTTTAGGAGAGGTATAATGGGCACTCAGGATAAGAAAAAATCTTTTATGGCCAACGTGGCGATAGTTATGTTCTCACAGGTTGCGGTTAAGCTTCTGGGAATGGTATATCGTGTTGTTATTACTAATATCAAAGGCTTTGGCGACCTTGGAAACGGGTATTTAAATTCAGGGTTCCAAATCTACACCCTGCTACTTGCTATATCCTCTATCGGTATTCCGAATGCCATTTCAAAAATGACCTCAGAGCGAAATGCCATAGGTGACTATCGCGGAGCTTTCAGAATATTCAAATCTGCAATGCTTCTTTTTGGCGTTGTTGGTGCAGTTGCATCTTGTCTTTTATATTTCGGTGCTGATTTTATCGCATTTTCCGTTATAAGACTTCCCGGAACACAGTATGTTTTAAGATGTCTTGCACCGTCTATACTGTTTGTGTGCTTATCCTCTGTTATACGAGGCTACTTCACCGGTATGGAGAATATGAAAGCAACAAGCACTTCACAGGTTTTGGAACAGTTTTTCAAATGCCTGTTTACTGTTGTTATCGTATATCTGATGGCATCAATACCATTCATAATGACAGTTCTTTTAAACGCTCCAGAAAACGATGCTGACCTTCGTGCTGCATATATGGCATCAGGTGCACAGGTTGCGACAACACTTTCTACTGTTTTCAGTTTCTTATACCTGTTGATTTTCTATTCAAGACGAAGAAAAGCAATTTTGAAAAAAATAAACTCTTCAACCGCTGAAACAGAAATTAAACCGCTTTCACAAATGTTCAAAAGCATTCTGATGATTTCTATTCCTATTTCATTAGGCTCGGTTATTTCTGCGGTAAACAGAATTATTGACACCGCCACAATAACACGTGGTATTGAAGCAGCGTTTGCAACATATATTCCGGCTTACGGTAATATGCCCGCAATCATAAATCCGACACTTGAGCAACTTCACGCAGAAGCCGCTCGCTTGTCCGGTCAGCTTGGAAAGAGCGATACGCTGATTAACTTACCTCTTTCAATTAATATTGCTTTTTCTACCGTTTTGGTGCCTGTGATTGCAGGA
Source organism: Clostridia bacterium (assembly GCA_045658645.1). GTDB lineage: Bacteria > Bacillota > Clostridia > UBA1381 > UBA1381 > UBA1738. Next base: position 15,832 of record JAZOVJ010000077.1, read on the forward strand.
GCGTTGAAAAAAGGCGATAAAATAACTGCCTCAAGCAAAGTTTCTTACTCTTTCCTTATTTCGATGCTTATTGCTCTTCCGTGTGCCGTTGGTTATATTGCTCTTGCAAAGCCAATCTACGGACTTTTGTACCCAAATGCAAGACTTGGATATGACCTTATGCAGATAAGCGCTGTTGCTATGATATTTACTGCACTGAACCAGACTCTTTCCGGTTCACTTCAGGGTGTCGGAAAGGTGTTCACCCCCGCAAAAGGTCTTCTTTTAGGCTGTATTGCAAAATTTATTTTGAATGTGATTCTTATAAGACAACCTGAAATCAACATTTACGGTGCACCTATAAGCTCCATAGTTTGTCAGGTTATATCTTTTATTTACAGCTTCTCTGTTTTAAGAAAAGTTATCAGTCTTGAACTTAATCCCGCAAAATATATCATAAAGCCTGTCACATCTGCATTATGTATGGGTATCACCGCTTTTGGTGTGTATAGTCTTACTATGATGGTTACAAAGAGTAACCTGATTTCAATTTTTCTGGCAATAGGTTTAGCAGCTATAGTATATTTTCTTCTTATATTTGCGCAGAAAACACTTTCCGAGGATGAAGTTAAAGAGCTTCCGTCCGGTGTTCGTATACTTGCTGTTTTGAAAAAGCTTGGTTTCTATAAGTAATATTGACTTTTTCCATAATGTTTGATATAGTGTAGTTGTAAAATCCCACTGGATGTGGCAAATATAGATATTATTTTTACTTATGAAAGGATGATGGTTTTGGATTCTCTTCCCTCTCGATGTTTATGGATTTGTATTTTGATAGTTCTGACCGGTATTTTACGTGGTCTTGAAGCTTCTGTTCAAAACGCAAATGAAGCAAAGTTAGGAAGGCTTGCCTCCGAAGGAAACAACGGTGCAAAGCACGCAGTATTCCTTTTAGAAAATGCAAGCAAGCTATGTAATTCTCTAAAGGTTCTTACAGTTTTATTTGAATTGACCCTTACCGCTATTACGGTAACATCTCTTCCGCAGATATTTTTTGCATCTGTTGGCAAGGTGTTTGGTATAGTTTTAAGCCTTGTTTTGACAGGCGCTCTGCTTTTGGTTTTCGGCAACTATATGCCTAAGCGTATCGCATATTTAAAGGGTGACAACATACTTTTAAGTGCCTCGGGAATTATAAAGTTACTATATTATATAGGTCTTCCTGTTTCTGTTGTCCTGACATTTATTTCAAACATCTTTCTTCTTGTTTTCGGCATAAAGCCTAATGACGAAGAAGAGGACGTAACAGAAGAAGAAATTCGTCTTATGGTGGATATGGGTAGCGAAAGCGGTGCTATCGACCAGGATGAAAAAGAGATGATACATAACATCTTTGAGCTTGACGATACGCAGATAAAGGAAATTATGACCCACCGTACCGATACAGAGATTTTATGGATGGACGAAAAGGATGAATGGGGCGACATCATAGCAAACACCAATCATACCATTTACCCTGTCTGCGAAGAAAGTATTGATAATATTGTTGGTATCCTAAAGAGTACCGACTATTACAAGACTCGTCTTTCCGGCGGCGATGTGACCAAGATTTTAAGAGCGCCGTTCTTTGTTCCTGAAACTATCAAGGCGGACGACCTGTTCCGCCAGATGCAAAGGGCGAAGAACCACTTCTGCGTTGTTCTTGACGAATACGGTGGCCTTGGCGGTATCATAACTATGTCCGACCTTTTGGAAGAAATCGTTGGAACACTGTCTGCAGAGGATGATGAGGTTCGCGAAGAGGATATAATTCAGCTTGATTCAAACACCTGGAAGATTGCAGGTATTTGTGATATTGACCTTGTAAGCGAAACTCTCGGAATTGAACTACCAATTGAAGAATATAACACATTTGCAGGTCTTATTTTGTCAGAGCTTGGCGAAATTCCTGCTGACGGTACTACTCCGGAGCTTGAGGCTTTCGGTCTTCAGATTAAAGTTACAAAGATTGAGGACCACAGAATTGAAAGCACAAAGGTTACAGTTTTGGAAAAAGTACAAGAAGACGAATAATATAAATATACATCATATCATATATTTTGTTAGGTGATATGATGTATTTTTTTGAGCAAATTTTTAAAAGGTTTTTAGTTGGTCCGCACTTTTTTGTTCTTACCAAAAGACGCTGTGCCGTGTACTGTCTTGTTATGGTGCTATTTGGTATATTTACCGGCACAATGATTATGATAACCTCCTATGCCGGATTCTCTTCGGGCGGTGACACACTGTCGGTCATAGTTGATGCAGGTCACGGTCTTCCTGATGGCGGTGCTGTCGGTGTTTCAGGAAGTATTGAGCAGGAAATCAATCTCGAAATTGCCCTAAAGCTTCAGGAGGTATTAGAGGCAAAAGGCGTGCGGGTCGTTATGACAAGAACTGACGAAAACGGGCTTTGGGAAGATGACGATGACAGCATACGAAAGAAAAAGGTTAGCGATATGAACAAGCGCCTTGATATTATGAAAAATTCCGGCGCTCATCTTTTCATTTCTATACATATGAATTCTTTCCCCAACCATTCAGCATCAGGTCTTCGCATCTTTTATGCCCCAAACCATTCAGACATCAAGCCTCTTGCCGAAAATATCCAGTCTCGTATTAAGGATATTACAAATGTAAACATCAACATTGTAAAATCTGCAGATAAAAGCCTTTTTCTTATGAAAAACCCGCCAATTCCTGCAATTTTGGTGGAATGCGGATTCCTGTCAAACGCAAAAGAAGAGAAAAAATTACAGGACGAAGACTACCAGGCACGGCTTGCATGGGCAATAGCAGATGCTATTGAAAAGTACTACATTTTGCCGTAAAATCAACCTGTAGTTGATTTTTGACAGTTTTTTAACGGAAAATGTGACTTTTTTCCCTATTTTTAGTTGACCTTTTTGTTTATAGGTAGTATAATAAACCCAATATTCAAAAAAGTGAGGTAATTTTAAATGAGTAGAGTTTATAACTTTTCAGCAGGCCCTTCAATGCTTCCTGTAGAAGTACTTGAAAAGGCACAAAAGGAAATGGTAGAATACGGTGCTGCGGGTATGTCCGTTATGGAAATGAGCCACCGTTCCAAAGATTATGAAGAAATCATCAACGGTTGCGAAGCATTGGTTCGTGAACTTATGCACGTACCTGATAACTATAAGGTAATGTTCTTACAGGGCGGCGGTTCAAGCCAGTTTGCTATGATTCCTATGAATCTTGGTAACAAAAACAAGAAGTGTGATATCGTAATCACAGGTCAGTGGGCTAAAAAGGCAGCTCAGGAAGCAGAAAGATACATAACAGTTAATAAGATTGCATCTTCAGCTGACAAGACATTCTCTTATATTCCAAAGCTCGATAAGAACACATTCTCAAAAGATGCAGACTACTTCTACATCTGTCTAAATAATACAATCTACGGAACAAAGTTCAACGAACTTCCTGACACAGGTGATATTCCACTGGTTGCAGATATTTCTTCCTGCGTTATGTCAGAAGAGCTTGACGTTTCAAAGTTCGGTCTTCTGTTTGCTGGTGCACAGAAGAACCTTGGCCCTGCAGGCGTAACACTTGTTATAGTTCGTGAAGACCTGATTGGCAACGCTATGGATATCACTCCAACAATGTTCAACTACCAGATTCATATGGACAATGGTTCAATGTATAACACACCGCCTACATACGGTATTTATATTATGAAGCTTGTTCTTGAATGGATTAAGGAACAAGGCGGCGTAAAGGCTGTTCAGGCAGTTAACGAGAAAAAGGCTAAAATCCTTTATGATTTCCTTGATTCATCAGAAATGTTCAAGGGCACAGTTGTTCCTGAAGACCGTTCACTTATGAACGTTCCGTTCATCACAGACGATGAAGACCTTAATGCAAAATTCATTAAGGAAGCAAAAGAAGCAGGCTTTGTTAACCTAAAGGGTCACCGTTCAGTTGGCGGTATGAGAGCCAGCATCTATAACGCTATGCCGGTAGAAGGCGTAGAAGCGCTTGTTGAATTTATGAAGAAATTCGAAGCAGAAAACAAATAAAAAGAGGTAATTTAAAATGTTTGATATTTTAACACTTAACAAAATCGCTGCTTGCGGTTTAGACCAGCTTGACAGCGCAAAATACAATATTACAGATGACGCCAACACTGATGCTGACGGTATCATTCTTCGTAGCTTTGCTATGCACGATATGGAGTTCCCAAAATCTTTAAAAGCAGTAGCAAGAGCAGGTGCAGGTACTAACAATATTCCAATTGACAAGTGTTCTGAAAAGGGTATTGTGGTATTTAACACTCCGGGTGCCAATGCAAATGCCGTAAAAGAACTAGTTCTTGCAGGTCTTTTCCTTGCTTCCCGTGACGTTGTTGGCGGTATTAACTGGGCTTCTACCCTGACAGGTGACGATGTTGCAAAGCAGGTTGAAAAGGGTAAATCAAATTTTGCAGGTTCAGAGGTTCAGGGCAAGACTCTTGGTGTTATCGGTCTTGGCGCAATCGGTGTATTAGTTGCAAACGCAGCCCGACACTTCGGTATGACAGTTATCGGTTACGACCCTTACCTTTCAGTTGATGCTGCCTGGAAGCTTTCTCACCACATTAAAAAGGCAAAGACTGCTGACGAAGTTTATGCAGAGGCTGACTATATCACAATTCACGTTCCTCTAACAGATGATACAAAGAGAAGCATCAACAAGGATACAATCGCTAAAATGAAGGACGGCGTTAAGATTTTGAACTTTGCCCGTGGCGAGCTTGTTGATAATGATGCAATCAAAGCAGCTTTAGCTTCAGGCAAGGTTTCAAGCTACGTTGTTGACTTCCCTTGCGCTGACGTTCTTAACGAAAAGGGTATTATTGCAATCCCTCACCTTGGTGCTTCAACTTCTGAATCAGAAGATAACTGCGCAGTTATGGCAGCACAGGAAATCGCAAGCTACTTAGAAACAGGTGACATTTTGAACTCTGTTAACTTCCCTAACTGCTCACTTCCGATGTCTGGTAAAGGCAGAGTTTGTATCTTACATAAGAATGTTCCTTCAATGCTTACTCAGTTCACAACAGTATTTGCGGATACAAAGCATAACATCGCAGACCTTATTAATAAGAGCAAGAAAGACCTTGCTTACACAATCATTAACTCTGACGATATCGTAACAGACGAAATCGTTGATAAGCTAAATGCGATTGACGGAGTTCTAAGAGTAAGAGTTATTAAATAAACATTAAAATAGCAGAAGCAATTTCGCTTCTGCTATTTTTTTTGATAAAAAGTTTATAAAATCTCTTTTGTTTTGTCTTGACAAAGCCGACCTTTTATATTATAATTATCACGATGTGCTGTTGTAGCTCAGTAGGCAGAGTACATCCTTGGTAAGGATGAGGTCGGCGGTTCAATCCCGCTCAACAGCTCCAAAAAAAGACAAGGTTTTAAACCTTGTCTTTTTTCATTACTTTTTCATCTTTTCATAAATCTTTTTCATAATCAAAGCGTCTTCTGCCTGTGTTCCCGAAGATTCGCAGATGATTGTAGCACCGATGTCACGCTCCGCCATAATTTCTGCAACAAAATCAAAGTCAGGGCCATACACAGTATCCTCATAGGTAAGGTGTTTTTTCTCGCCGCCCTTTGTATATTCAATCTTTGAAAAATGTGAGTGGAAAACCTTTAGTCTTTCATTTCCAAGCTTATCTTCAATTGTATCAAAAATTGCCTCAAAATCAGCTTTTTCCTTAAGACCGCCAAGAGTTCTTGCATTTAAGTGACCAAAATCTATACAAGGAAGAAAACTATCATCAACACGGCAAAGCTCCATAACTTCCTGGAGGTTTCCAAGCTGATTTATCTTTCCCATAGTTTCAATACAAAGTCTTACATTGGAAAACCCTGCATTTATCATTTCACTACGTACAATTTTAAGGCATTCCTTTGCACGTTCTGTTGCCTCTTCCCTTGTCATTTTTCCCAGAGCTCCGCTATGCACCACAACCCTGTCGCCGCCAAGATAGCACGCAAGCTGTGCCGACTGCAGAATATAGTTGATATTTCCTGCTCTTTTCTCCTCCTCAGGTGTTGCAAGATTTATATAATAGGGTGAATGCACGCTCATAATAATGCCATATTCCTGCGCTTTTTCGGCTATTTTTTTAGCAGTCGTCTCTCCGCATCGCACGCCATTTCCGCATTGATATTCATAGGCATCAAGACCCATACCAGAAAGCCACGCAGGCATCTCTTCCGATGCCTTATGTCCCTCCTTATAAAAGCTGTCACTGTTTCCGGCAGCACCGAATTTTGCTATCATATTCTACCCTCCAGTCCCTTTAAAACTGCGCTAAGCGTATCTTCAACGCTCATTTCTTTGGTTATATTCACCTTCACATCACAGTTATCATAAAACGGCTTTCTCTTTTCAAATCTCTCCAAAATCTGTTCTATATCCTGACCCTTATTTAACGGTCTTGTTCCGTCATCACAAGAAAGCCTCGCAATAATAACATCCCGAGAAGGCTCTAAATTCACGATTGTAGCATTCTTTCCCAAGACATCTATATTTTCACTATTTAACACAGCACCGCCCCCTGTGGCGATTACAGAGCCTTTCTCAAAGGAAGCCTCCTCTATGACGCCCGCCTCCACTTTTCTGAAATACTCTTCTCCATACCTTTCAAAGATTTCAGGGATAGCCATCCCGCACTTTTCCTCTATCAAAATGTCGGTATCTAAAAATTTTCTGTCAAGTTTTTCAGCTAATGCCTTTCCAACCACAGTTTTCCCGCTTGCCATAAAGCCTGTCAGGACTATGTTTCTGTGGTTAAGTATTTCTTTCCTTATCCCGTCCGACAAAGACAACGGCACATCAATCCCTGTGAATATGCGGTATGCCAAAATGCCCTGGAAAATAAGCATTGAAAGTCCGTTTTCGCATTTTGCACCGACATTTTTCGCATCCTTTAAAAACTGCGATTCCCAGGGGTTATAAATCATATCTACGCAGTATGTATCCTTGCCTATAAGAGACAGGTCAGAAAGCGGCGAAGCACCTGTATTTTTACCCATACCAAGACTTGTGCAGTTTATAATAATGTCGTAATTTTCACGGTCAATTTCCGTTTTTATATCCGCTCCCGTGCATTTTTTTACCTGCTCACAAAGAGCAAAAAGACGCTCTTTTGTGCGGTTTGTAATCGTAAGTGATGCACATTTTGCAGATAAGTTTATTGCAACAGGCTGCGCCGCACCTCCTGCGCCTAAAATAAGCACATGTTTACCAAAAGGGTCTATTCCGGCGTAGCAAAGTGCCTCATAAAAGCCGTCAGCATCGGTATTATAGCCGATAAGTCTGCCGTTTTGGTTAACTACGGTATTCACCGCTCCGAAAAACTTCGCATCTTCTGAAATTTCGTCTAAATACGCAATCACATTAAACTTATGAGGTGCGGTTACGTTAAAGCCAAGAACACCGTCTGCTTTAAGCTTTTTTACAGCTTCACCAAGTTCCTCCGGCGGCACGTCAATAGCTTCGTATATATAATCCTGCTTCATTTCCCGGGAAATGAAATTATGCATTAAGGGTGAATAGCTGTGCGCTATCGGATGCCCTATTACCGCAAGTTTTTTCATACTACTTCATATCCTTTAAAACAATTTTCTCAAAGTATCTTTTTACCGCAAAAAACGGTGTTTCCTTCGCTTCAATCGGGTCAACCATAATGGTTAAAAGCCCTGCTCGTTTCCCTGCATAAACATCAGTGAAAACCTGGTCGCCAATAAGTGCCGTTTTGCTTTTTACAGCACCAATCTTTCGCATAGCTCTTCTTATACCGAAAAGTAGCGGTTTTGCCGCATCGTTAACATACACAGCGCCAAACTCCTGTGCAAACTTCTCAACTCGTTTCTTATGGTTGTTCGAAACAAAGGCGTATTTGATGCCTGTATCATCAAGCATTGTAAGAAATGTCCTTGCGTTATCATCAGCCAACGGACTGGTGTAGCTGACAAGCGTGTTGTCTATATCTAAAAGTGCATAGGCTATGCCCCTTTCTTTCAAAAGGTCGGCGGTTATATCTTTTATTGATTTAAATCTTATATCGGGATAGAATTTTTTAAACATTTTTGCCTCCAAAACTATCTTTACCTTTATCTTCTATTTTACCACAAATTTTATTCTATGTAAAGTTGGTATTTTTTTCTTTTTTAAGAAAATACTATTAAAAAGCGGAGGAATTTATATGGAAAAAACAGCACAGGACTCATACACGGAACAGGTACAGATTTTGACTCAGTCAAATATGAACGGATTTGGCAGGCTTTTTGGCGGTCAGCTGATGGAATGGATTGATATTGTGGCGGCGGTTACCGCAAGGCGACACAGCCAGCGGAATGTCACCACTGTTTTGGTGGACAGCCTCGAGTTCAAGCACCCTGCACGTGTTAACGATACACTTGTTTTAACAGGAAAAATCGAAAAGGTCGGGACTTCATCAATGGATATTGCGGTTAACACTTATATCGAGTATCTGTCAGGCGAACGTAAGCTTATTAACAAGGCACGGCTTGTTATGGTGGCACTTGACGAAAATGACCGACCAACACCTGTTCCAAGACTTTTAAAGAAATAAAAAACAGGCATTTGCCTGTTTTTTATACGTTTTTCGGTAATTCAGTTTTAAGGTCTGAAAGATGCTTATATTGCGGTGCTTTTGTTACCATAAAAATGTCATTTTCAAATACAATTTCTGTTACTGATGCATTTACTGCCCAAGGAAGATTTTTCATTCCTGAAAGTCCCATACCAAGACACCGCGCTACCATTGTGCGAATTGGAGTTGCATGGGTTGCAACAGCAATAGTTTTGCCTTCGTTTAATATAGCAAGCTCAAGAAGTTTGTAGTGTATTCTATCCCATACGTCTTTTACTGCTTCACCGCCTGTTGGACAGGAATTTCCAATATCGTTTTTCCATACCGCATAGTCGGAATTTGTTTCCATCAAAGTCTGGAACTTCTCGCCCTCCCAGTTTCCTGCATAAATTTCACGAAGTCCGCTATCTGAAACTACCTCCATACCAAAAGCATCTGCAACAAACTTACCAGTTCTGTACGCTCTTTTTAAGTCGCTTGCATAAACCTTGTCAACCTTGTAGTTTTCTTTTATAAATTCTGCTGTTTTTTGCGCCTGAAGTTCACCCAGCGGCGATAAGTCAACGTCTGTGTGACCCACAAAAACCTTGTCGGCATTTGCTACACTCTCACCGTGACGGATTAAAAGTAGTGTTGTCATTTTATACCCTCCGTTTATACTGTTATAAGCATATTTTAAATATATTCTTTATATCCTCAAAGTCCATATCAATATAGCTTTTTATTGTTCGATTTTTACCAAAAGTACAAAGTTCTGAAAGTCTTTCTATACAATTCTCATCCAGTCCGAAATCAGCAAGACAAGACGGCATACCGATTAGCTTGAAATATTCACCCATTTTTTCTATTCCTGCCAGAGCTACCGCCTCATCATCTTCTTGCATACAATCCCATACACGCCGTGCAAACTGTGCAAAACGAGGTATATTATGCTTGTATATATACTTTGCCCAAGCCGGAAAAAGTACTGCAAGTCCTGCACCGTGAGCGATTCTGTCATACTCACCGCTCAAAGCGTGCTCCAACTGATGAACGGGAAGAGCATTAAAACGTCCGCAACCTGTAAGGTCGTTATGAGATAGACTTGATGCCCACATCATATTGGCACGTGCGTCATAATCCTCAGGGTTTTCCATAAGAGTTTTCCCCGCCGAAATCGTAGCCTTCAAGACACTTTCTGCTATTCTGTCGGTAATGTCCGTTTCCTCGCAAGGCATAAAATAACGCTCCATTGTGTGTGCCATAATGTCAACCACACCACAGGCAGTCTGATATTCTGATACGGTATATGTGAGTTCAGGATTCATAATTGCAAACTTGCATCTGTTAAAATCACTATTGAATCCACGCTTCATATTAATGTCCATATTACTTATTACTGCAGATGAGCTCATTTCGCTTCCTGCGGCAGCAATAGTCAGAATACAACCCACAGGCAACGAATTTTCAACCTTTGACTTTCCTGTCGGAAAATCCCAAGGGTCACAATCCGCACAAGCACCCGCAGCAGTATATTTCGAAGAATCAAGTACACTTCCTCCACCTACGGCAAGTATCATCTGCACACCTGTTTCCTTTGCTACTTTTACCGCTTTGCGAACAAATGAAATCTTTGGATTTGGTTCAACACCGCCCATTTCAACTACATCTATTCCATATTCCAAAAGCGATGACATGACCTCATCATAAAGTCCTGATTTTTTTATGCTTCCCTGTCCGTACTGAAGCATTATCTTATCGCATCCGTACTCTTTGATTATTTTCCCCACGTCTTTGTGTTTGTCTTTACCAAAAAACACCTTTGTAGGTGTGTAATAAATAAAATCCCTCATATTTTTGTTACCTTTCAATTATGGTTCGAATTTCAACATCATATATCATTATACTCCTTTCCCCTAAAAATTTCAATATTCTTTGCATTTTTCACATAGTTGTGGTAGAATTATATTATACAAAATGAAAGAGGTAGATAACATGCGAAAATCGGGCATTTTATTACATATTTCAAGTCTTCCGTCACCCTACGGAATAGGCACCATCGGTAAGGAGGCTTTTGATTTTATTGACTTTTTAAAAGCATCGGGGCAAAGCTATTGGCAGATACTTCCAACAAATCCAACTGCCTTTGGAAACTCACCCTACCAAAGTCCAAGTGTGTTTGCAGGAAACACGCTTCTTATTGACCTTGACCTTTTAATAAAAGACGGTCTTTTGACAGAAGACGACCTTTGTGGCTTAAAGTATGGGTATGACCCGAAAAAGGTAGATTTTGATACTGTTCGGGATACAAGAGAGCTTCTTTTGAGAAGAGCATTCCTTAACTTCGAAAAAGATGAAAAATTCGTTCAATTCGAAAGAGAAAACGCATATTGGCTTGATTATTATGCTCTTTTTATGGCAATAAAAGAGGATAATGACTTCCTTCCCTGGTATGAATGGGAGGAAAATTTAAAGCATTTACCTATCTCATACGCTTATCGCGACCGTTTAGCAAGCAGTATTGATTTTTATAAGTTTGGTCAGTATCTTTTCTATTCACAATGGAAATCATTAAAGCAGTACGCTGAAAAAAATGACATAAAAATAATAGGCGACCTGCCTATTTATGCCGCTCTTGACTCAGCGGACGTATGGGCTAACCAGTCAAATTTTATGCTTGATGCAGAAGGAAATCCTGTAAGTGTTGCAGGGTGTCCGCCGGACGCTTTTAGCGAGGTGGGTCAGCTTTGGGGAAATCCCCTATATGACTGGGATACAATGCGCAGAAACGGATATGACTGGTGGATAAAACGTGTGAACAACTGTGCTTCTTTATTTGATGTGGTACGTATTGACCATTTCCGTGGTTTCGAGGCATTCTATGCCATTCCTTACGGCGATACCGATGCCAAGGGCGGTAAGTGGATTAAAGGCCCGGGAATAGACCTTTTTAATAAAATCAAAACACAGTGCAATATAGAAATAATTGCCGAAGATTTAGGATTTTTAACCGAAGAAGTACACAAGCTTTTAGAAAATTGCGGGTTCCCCGGAATGAAGGTTATGCAGTTTGCCTTTGACCGCTACAACGACAATGCATATCTATTGCATAACCATACAGAAAACTCTGTGGTATATACAGGCACTCACGATAACGATACCTGTGCAGGTTGGTTTGAAAATGAGCCTGATAAGGAATATATCCGTGAATATCTGAACATCAACGATGACCGCGATATTTCCCGGGCAATGGTTCGTGCCGCACTATCAAGCAGCTCCAGACTTTCAATAATTCCTATTCAGGACTTTTTGGAAATCCCCGGAAGAATGAATACTCCATCAACTTTAAGCACAGACAACTGGAGTTTCAGGATAACAAAGGACGTTTTAACAGATAGCGCATCTAAAAAAATACTACACTTAACCCAGATTTACAAAAGAATATAAAATAAAAAAATCCCTGTTTTAACTCTTGGTCCTTATGGGACGTCAGGTTTTAAAACAGGGGATTTTTGTGGACATTTTCAGTTAGCTAATATAAGCTCCTTTTCTACCATAAGCGCTTTCTCCACCAGCTCAGGCGAAGTCAGGTCCAGCACCTCTTTTTCGTTTATTTCAAAATCAATTGCGTTTCTTATTTCGTTTATTCTTTCTGTGTATGTAGTCATAGCATATCGCTCCTTTCGACATCAATTTAGCACATAAAAATATCATTGTCAATACGATTTTACATTTTTCTAAAACTTTCGTTCGACAGGGTATGACACGATATTTTATAGTCCGTCAAAAATAGCGATATTCAACGCATTTATGCCGTTTTTCACTGTTTTTTTCGTTCTGTTTTTATCCCGAAAACCCGACAGTAAAAGATGAGTTTTTAAGACATTTAAAGTGAAAAAGGTACTTCATTCGTCAAGATTTTTTAAACACAAACAGTTTGCTTAAAAGGTAGTTTAGAACTATTACAATCACATTTGAAAGGAGCTTTATTATTCCGCCCTCAAATAGCAGAACTTCTACAAACACATACATAATTAAAAGGTCTAAAACTCCCGTTGATACTCGTGATGCAAAAAACTCTGCCGCCTCTTTTATGGCAGGCTTATTTCCCTTTTCAAACACCCACGCCTTATTTGTTACATAAGCAAACAACACCGAAAGCAACCATGAGATAATTGTTGATGCGGTATTTGACACACTTAATCCATAATAAAGCAACCAGTATACAACAATATTTATAAGAGTTGTAAGTGCACCGAAAAATACATACAAAAATATTTCCCGGGTAATTTTCTTATTCATCGCACACCTCTTCTGTTAATGTTACCGACTCGATTATATACTTCGGGCGATGCTTTGTTTCAAGGTATATTTTTCCCACATATTCACCAACGATACCAAGCATAAGCATCTGCAATCCGCCAATCGCCCAGATAGATACGCCAAGACTTGCCCAACCGCTTACTGTATTGCCGATACTTTGTTCATAGATGCAATATATAAGCATTGCTATGCTTACCAAAAATGAAATTACGCCCAGTGCAAAAGCCAGCTTTATAGGACGCACACTAAATGATGTGATTCCCTCCATTGCAAAAGAAATCATTTTCTTCAGGCTGTATTTTGTCTCGCCTGCTTCTCTCTTCTTTCTGGCATATTCAACTGTTGTTGACTTATATCCTATTAACGGAACAATTCCTCTTAAGAATGTATTTACTTCGTCAAATTCTGACAATCCTTCTAATGCTCGTTTTGACATCAGGCGATAATCTGCGTGATTATAAACAACGTCAACGCCCATAGCCTTCATAAACTTATAAAAGCTCTCTGCAGTAAACTTCTTGAAGAAAGTATCGGTAGTCCTGTCACATCTTACACCGTACACAACATCGTACCCATTCTCAAAGTTATCTATAAAAGTTTCAATTATGCCTATATCATCCTGCAAGTCTGCATCCATAGAAATAACTGCATCTGCATAGTTTTTAGCTGTCATAAGACCTGCCAAAAGCGCATTCTGATGACCCCTGTTTCGTGATAAGTTTACAGAAGCGAAGATTTTATCAGATTTGCAAAGGTCTTGCATTATCTCGTAGGTTCTATCCTTTGAACCATCGTTTACAAACAATATACGGCTTGCATTTGAAATTTTACCAGCTTCTTCAAGAGAGTACATAAGTTCTTTTGTGCACTCTGCAGTTTTTGAAAGTATTTCTTCCTCATTGTAGCATGGGATAACCAACCAGATTGTTTTCATAGCTTTTTCCTCTTTTCAAAATTTATCTTAGCTTTTATTCTTTTTCAAGTATATCAGCAATTCTCTTGCAGGCAAATCCATCTCCGTAAGGATTTGATGCATAGCTCATCTTTTTATACTCTTCCTCGTTTTCCAAAAGCATCTTAAATTCTCTATAAATTACTTCTTCATCTGTTCCCACAAGCTTTAGTGTTCCTGCTTTAATTCCCTCAGGGCGCTCTGTTGTATCTCTCATTACAAGAACAGGTTTTCCAAGAGACGGGGCTTCCTCCTGAATTCCACCGCTATCGGTTAAAATAAGGTAACTTGCATTTAAGAAGTTGTGGAAATCCAGAACATCAAGCGGTTCAATAATCCTTATACGGTCACAATCACCTAAAATTTCATTGGCGGTTTCTCTTACAACAGGGTTCATATGGATAGGATAAATCGCCTTTGTGTCAGGATGCTCGTCCATTATGCGCTTAATTGCACGGAACATATTTTTCATAGGCTCGCCAAGGTTTTCTCTTCTGTGGGCTGTTATCATTATAAGTCTTGAGTCTTTTGCCCACTCAAGCTGTTCGTGGTAGTAGTCAGCCTTAACTGTGGTTTTCAAGGCGTCAATTGCAGTGTTTCCTGTGATATAAATAGTTGACTCGTCTTTTCCCTCACGAACCAGATTTTCTTTTGACAGTTCAGTCGGAGCAAAGTTATATTTTGCCACAATCCCTACTGCCTGTCGGTTAAATTCTTCAGGATACGGTGAATAGATGTTATATGTTCTGAGTCCTGCCTCAACGTGACCCACAGGAATCTGCAAATAGAAGCACGCTAAAGCTGTTACGAAAGTTGTTGATGTGTCTCCGTGTACCAGAACAACATCAGGCTTTTCCTTTTCTAAAACCTCTTTTATTCTATTTAAAATATTTGTTGTTATATCGAATAAGGTCTGCTTGTCCTTCATAATTGAAAGGTCATAATCAGGCACAACTGAAAATGCGTTAAGCACCACGTCAAGCATCTGACGGTGCTGACCTGTAACGCACACAACAGTTTCTATATTTTCTCTTGATTTTAATTCATTCACCAAAGGACACATTTTTATTGCTTCCGGACGTGTTCCGAATACCAGCATTACTTTTTTCATTATGTTGTTCCCCCAAAGTTTAGTTATACCTATACTTATTCTATCACAAATACTGTATTTAGTCAATTATAAAACTAAAAACGGCAAAGCAAAATGCCCCACCGTTTTAGTTGCAATTTATATTAATTTTCTACCCATTAAAACACCCATACAAGATGCCATCATAAGACCACGTGTCCATCCGCTTGAGTCACCAAGACAGTGAAGACCTTGAATGCTTGTGTTAAAGTCTGTATCCATCTTTACACGGTTTGAATAGAACTTCAGTTCCGGCGAATAAAGCAGTGTTTCATAAGCTGCAAAGCCCGGTACAACCTTATCCACCGCCTTGATAAAGTTTATAATATTTATCATAGCCCGATACGGCATTGCCGCTGTTATATCACCGGCAACTGCGTCAGGAAGTGTTGGTCTTATGTTGCTTTGGGCAAGTTCTTTCGGCCAGGTACGTTTTCCGTCCAAAATGTCACCAAAGCGCTGAACAAGAATCTGTCCGTTTGCAAGCATATTGGTAAGCTCACCCACTTTTTGTGCATAAGCAATAGGTTGATTGAACGGAGTTGAGAAATTGTGTGAACAAAGGATTGCCACATTGGTATTATCCGATTTCTTCTCCTTATATGAGTGACCGTTAACCACAGCCAAATCATTATCATAGTTTTCCTGACTCACAAATCCGCCCGGATTCTGACAAAATGTTCGTACCTTGTTTTTAAACGGCTCCGGCCAACCGATTAGCTTTGATTCATAAAGCACCTCGTTAACCTTTTCCATAACCTCGTTACGAACCTCAACACGAACACCTATATCAACAGTACCCGGCTCGTGTGCAATGTTGTGCTTTGTGCAAATCTTCTCAAGCCAGTCTGCACCGCGTCTGCCTGTTGCAACAACCACGTGTTCAGCGAAAATTTCTGCACAAGCCTTGCCGTCTGTAACGCATGCACCACGGCATACATCTCCTTCTAAAATTAGGTTGGTGCATTCATAACCGAACATTATTTCCACGCCGTTTGCCTGAAGATATTTTTCAATTGCAAGGTAAATATCATGTGCCTTTTCCGTTCCCAAATGCCTGATAGGACAATCTACAAGCTTAAGCCCTGCTTTAATAGCATTCTTTCTTATTTCTTTAACGTCCTGAGAGTTTGAAATACCCTCAATATGAGTATCAGCACCAAATTCAAGATAAATTTTATCTGTATATTTGATAGTCTCCTGAGCAAGCTCCTCACCGATTAGTGTTGGCAAGTCCCCGCCAACATCTGATGATAGTGAAAGCTTGCCGTCAGAAAATGCGCCTGCGCCCGAAAAACCTGTTGTTATGTGACAGTATGGTCTGCAACCAACACATTTTTGCGTGTTGGCTTTTGGACAATGACGTTTTTCGATACTTTGCCCTTTTTCCACTATAACAATGCTTTTTTTACTTCCCTTTCTTATCATTTCAAGAGCCGTAAAAATTCCCGCAGGGCCTGCGCCGATTATCAACACATCTTTTTTCATTTTATTCTCCTCAAAAACAGGGATTTTACCTTTCCTCTCTGAAATACGGAAGTCCGAGACTTGCAGGAGGTTGATTTTCCTTTTTGTTTCTGACACTTGTCAGAATAAGAACAATAATAGTTACAACATACGGCAGCATATTGAATATAGCAACGGCACTTCTTGACAGTCCGTCAATATAAGTATATGCAATATAAAGTCCGCCAAATACAAATGAGCCAAGGATAGCCATATTTGGTTTCCAGAGTGCAAATATTACAAGTGCGATAGCAAGCCAGCCTCTGTCACCAAAACCGCCGCTTGTCCAAGACCCGCCAGTGTAGTCCATAACGAAAAATAGTCCGCCAAGACCTGCAATAGCACCGCCTATACAGGTTGCAAGGTACTTATACTTTGTAACGTTTATTCCGGCAGCATCAGCAGTTGCAGGGTTTTCGCCAACACTTCTTAGGTGAAGACCAATTCGTGTACGATTTAATACCCATGCAGTTACAAGTGCTATTATAACCGCAACATATGCTAAAAATCCGTGAGATAAGAAAATTTTACCAAACCAGCCCAAATCATCTGCAAAAGGCAATGTTGTTTTAAAGAAATCAGCAGTAGTTTTTACAGATAAAGTTCCGCCGTTTGCAAAAATCTTTGTGATTGAGCCGCCGAAAAAGTCACCAAATCCCACACCGAATGTTGTCAGTGCAAGACCTGTAACATTCTGGTTTGCACGAAGAGTTATTGTTAAAAAGCTGTAAATTAATGCAGCCAGTGTTGAGCCGATTAGTGATGCCAAAAGCGGAATTAAAATACCCCAGAAAGCGTTTGGAGTTTCTGCCATCTGTTCATAAAGGTATGCACCGATAATGCCGCAGCTTCCGCCCATATACATTATTCCCGGAATTCCAAGGTTTAAGTTACCTGATTTTTCAGTTAAGATTTCCCCTGTTGAGCCAAATAATAGAGGAATTCCCTGTGCGATGGCTTTATTAATAATTGTTGCTATCATACATTTTCCTCCTTATTTTTCTTACGGAAATTAACTTTATACTGAATAAAGAATTCACAGCCAATGATAAAGAACAGAATAATTCCTGTCAGAATATCCGACATACTCTCATTAAGCTGGAACTTTGTTGCAATTTCCCCTGCTCCACGTTCTAAAAATACTATCAGGAACGATGTCAGCGACATTACCACAGGATTAAATTTAGCAAGCCACGATACCATAATAGCCGTAAATCCCATACCGCCAACAATATCTCGGTTTATAGTGTGGTCTGTTCCGCTAACCAACAAAAGTCCTGCAATACCGCAAAGTGCACCCGAAATTGCCATTGTACGAAGAATTACCTTTTTAACGTTTATTCCAACGTATCTTGCAGTATTCTCACTCTCACCAACAACTGAAATTTCATAGCCGTGCTTTGAGTACTTTAAGTAAATATACATTCCTACTGTGATTAGCGCCACAATCAGAATATTCAGAAGATATTTCTGACCAAACAATTCAGGAAGCCAACCGCCACCAGTTGCACGGTTGATAACACCCACTGTATTCGAGTCCTTCGGGTTCTCCCAGAATACTATACAAAATGATACAAGCTGCATCGCCACATAGTTCATCATAAGAGTGAACAAGGTTTCGTTTGTATTGAACTTTGCCTTAAAGTATGCAGGTATAAGTCCCCATACAAGACCCGCAAAAATACAGGCAACAAGCATTAGAGGATAGAACACTATCGGTGGCAGGCTGTCGCCAAAATAAATCATACACGCAGCCGCTGCAAGTCCGCCCATTATTGTCTGACCTTCAGCACCGATGTTCCAGAATTTCATTTTAAATGCCGGAGTTACCGCAAGTGATATACACAAAAGCATTGAAAGCTTTTGAAGCATATTCCAAATCTTTCGGCTTGACCCGAATGAGCCTTTAAAAAGCTCGGCATATACTTTAAGCGGGTTATAGCCTGTCAACATAACAATAACAACTGCACACAGGATAAATGCTAAGATAATCGCTACTGCTCTTACTCCCCATGCCTTTTTCATCGGCATTGAGTCACGGCCTCTTGATGTTATCGTAATAAGAGGCTCTTTTGTATGTTTAGCATTAGTTTTCATCTTCCTGCACCTCCTTTTTCTTTGTCATCAATAGTCCTATTTCTTCCTTTGTTGTAGTTCTTGCATCAACAATACCACTGATACTGCCGCTTGACAAAACCATAATACGATCGCAAAGCTCAACCAATACGTCAAGGTCTTCGCCAACAAATATCACGGCAGCACCGCGTCTTTTCTGTTCATTAAGAAGATTATAAATTGTATATGAGGAGTTAATGTCAAGTCCTCTTACAGGGTATGCCGCCATCAAAACAGTTGGTGAAGATGAGATTTCACGGCCTACCAGAATTTTCTGTACATTTCCGCCCGACAGACGTCTTACAGGAGTTGAAGCTGACGGAGTAACCACGCCAAGACGCTTTATTATTTCCTCTGCCAAATCCTTTGGTGCTTTTCTTTCAAGGAATACAGATTTTCCCTTACGATAGCTCCTGAGCATCATATTATCAACAATATCCATATTTCCGACAAGACCCATGCCCAATCTGTCCTCAGGCACGAAAGAAAGTCTTACACCCATATCACGAATCTGCATAGGAGTTTTATCTCTTAGGTTTTCTGTTTTGTCATTTTTCGGGTCATTATACAGTATCTCACCGTTTTCAAGGTGCTGAAGACCTGCGATTGATTCTAAAAGTTCTCTTTGTCCGCTTCCTGCAATACCGGCAATACCCAAAATTTCGCCTGATTTTGCTGTAAACGAAATATTTTTAAGAACGTCTACACCCTCCCGGTTTTTGCAGTTAAGACCTTTTACCAAGAGTCTGTCCTCCGGATTTTGCGGTTCATCACGTTCAATATTAAGCTCTACCTTTTTACCCACCATCATCTCTGTCAAAATGTTTTCGTCAGCATCTTTTGTTTCAATAGTGCCAACGTATTCACCTTTTCTTAAAACAGAAACCCTGTCTGATAAAGAAAGAACCTCGTGAAGCTTATGTGTAATGATTACGATTGATTTCCCGTCATCACGCATACGGCGAAGCACAGCAAAAAGCTTTTGTGCCTCCTGAGGTGTCAATACGGCAGTAGGCTCGTCCAATATAAGAATATCAGCGCCACGATAAAGAACACGGATTATCTCAACTGTCTGCTTTTCAGATACAGACATTTCGTAAATTTTCTTTTTAGGGTCAACAACAAAACCGTACTTTGCACCAATTTCTGCAACCTTTTTTTCTGCTTCTTTTATGTTAAAGCCATTTTTATCTTCAAGACCCAAAATAACATTTTGTGCCGCAGTAAACACATCCACCAACTTAAAGTGCTGATGTATCATACCTATTCTATAATCAAATGCGTCCTTTGGTGAACGAATTACAACTTCCTCTCCGTCAATAAAAATCTGACCCTCATCAGGATAATATATTCCTGAAATCATATTCATCAAAGTTGTTTTTCCACTGCCGTTTTCGCCAAGGATTGACAAAATCTCACCTTTATTTACAGTAAGATTTACATCACGATTAGCATATACATTTCCGAAAGTTTTAGTAATGTTTCTAAGTTCAATTGCCGGTTTCAAAGTGTTCCCTCCCTTATAGTTTTCCAAAATTTCTTTTCATTCTCAAAAAAATACAGTATTTTGTCCTTTTTTCAAAATGAAAATACCCCCGGATGGGCAAACGCCCACCCGAGGTATAAATTTCCTTATTTAATTGTGATACCATCGATGTCGATGTCAAAGTATGGAGCTGAACGATATTCTGATTCGTGGAAGTATCCGTCAGCAATAACTTCTGTATCAGGTGTGAATGATGCATCTGAATCAACGTCTGCCAAGTAAGAATCAAGCTTCTTGCCGCCTACTGTGAAAGTATCTGTATCAAATACATTAATTTCACCTGCGATAAGCTTTGCCTTAACTTCTTCAAGCTTAGCTTCTGTACCTTCTGCTGCAACCTTATCATTTAGACCAAGTGTCATAACAACGCCTTCTTCAAGACCGCCACAGAAATCCTGTGTGATTGCTGTGCCTTCAGCTGTTGCTGTAATGATGTGCTCAAAGTATGGCTGCCAGTTAATCTTTGATGAGATTAGAGCTGAGTTAGGTCCCCACATTCTTGTGTCAAGGTTGTATGCAACATTCGGAACGCCTGCTTCTTCACAAGCCTTTGGTGCACCCTCTGAGTCAGCGTGCTGGCTGATAAGAACACAACCGTCAGCGATTAGAGCGTTTGCTGTTTCTTTTTCTGCTGCGATGTCAAACCATGAGTTTGTGAACTTAACTTCCATTGTTACGCTTGGGCAAGCTGCTCTTGCACCAAGGAAGAATGATGTATAGCCTGATTTAACTTCTGCATATGGATAAGCACCTACGTAACCCATCTTAGCCTGGTCAGCTGTAATCTTACCAGCTTCAATCATTTCGTTAAGCTTTAGACCTGCAGCATAACCTACTAAGAAACGGCCTTCGTAAATTGAAGCAAATGCATTGTAGTAGTTATCAAGGTTCTCTGTGTGAGCCTTTGTACCTGTTGCGTGACAGAATGTAACTTCAGGGAATTCCTTAGCAGCCTGGATAATGAAGTCTTCATGACCGAAGCTGTCAGCGAAAATAATGTCACAACCTTCGTCTACAAGGTCAGCAGCTGCTTCGTAACATTCTGCAGTTTCAGGAATGTTAGTCTTCATAAGTACCTGTTCATCTGAAAGACCAAGAGCTTCTTTTGCTGCAAGCGCTGCATCAATGAAGTTCTTATCGTAAGTAGAGTTTTCATCGTGAAGGAAGATGAAACCAACCTTAAGATCCTCAGATACTGCTCCGTCTCCGCAGCCTGTCAGTGCGAAACAAGAAGCAACTACCATTACCATTACCAATAACAATGATAAAACTTTTTTCATTACAATTACCTCCGTGCCTTTTGGCAAATTTTAATTTATGTAAATTTTATTTACATCTTATTTATCAGGTTCTGAATACAATGCCATCATCTGTCATTGAATCGATGATAGCCAAAGACTCAACCCTTATTCCTTTTTCGCGAAGCATATCTCCGCCTTTCTGAAATCCTTTTTCAATTGCTATAGCCGCACCCACTGCCTCAGCGCCTGCCTGCGCCACTATATCTAAAAGTCCAACAAGCGCATTTCCGTTGGCAAGGAAATCATCCACTATCAGTATCCTGTCGTTTTCCGAAATAAATTCACGGCTTACAACAATAGTATTTGTTGTTTTATGTGTAAAGGAGTCAACCTTTGTAACATACGTATCACCGGAAATATTATCAGACCTGTTCTTTTTTGCAAAAACAACAGGGGCTCCAAGTTCGTATGCTGCTGCAACCGCAATAGCAATTCCCGATGCTTCAATAGTGAAAACCTTATTAACTCCCGAGTCCCTAAAAAGACGGGCAATTTCATTTCCTATCTCCTTTAAAAAGTCAGTATCTATCTGCTGATTAAGGAAATTTCCGACTTTCAGAATATTCCCCGGAAGGATTTCCCCCTCTGAAAGAATTTTCTCTTCCATCGCCTTAATATGAACCACCCCCTTGTTGTAATCAAAAATACACAAAAGTTACATTTCTGTAACATAAAAATTGTATCATATATCCAAATCCCTGTCAACAGAAAATTCTCTATTTTTCGATTTTTTAACCGCTTTTTTATCCTTATTTTCCCTGTGCATTTCTATATAGCATAGACACAACGCAAAAATCGGACTGCCCTTTGGGGAATATTGACCAACTATTTTAAAATATATTTATACAAGAAGAGGTGGTGAGCTTTTGTATACCCATATTTTTACAAACATTTTATCTTTCATTGGTGTTGCCGCCTTTGCAGCATCCGGCGCCATGGCAGGTGTTGAGCGTAAAACCGACCTTTTGGGAATCATCATTCTTGCTGCAACAACTGCAACAGGCGGCGGTGTTATTCGTGATATACTGTTGGGATTTATCCCGCCAAAAATCTTCCTTGATCCTACATATTTTTTTATTGCTGTTTTAGTTGCTCTTGTTCTCTTTTCATTCGCCTATTTTTATTATGATGAGTACCACAAAAGAGCTGCTTTTATAGATAAGGCAAATAACATTTTTGACGCATTGGGTCTTGGCATTTTTGTGGCACTGGGTACTCAAACCGCCATAGAATCAGGGTATGCTCAAAATATGTTTTTATCTGTAATGATTGGAACTCTTACAGGTGTTGGAGGCGGTTTTTTAAGGGATATTATGATTTTAAGGATTCCTCTTATATTAAGAAAGCACATTTATGCATCAGCCGCACTTTTAGGCAGTATAATTTTTTATATTATGCACCTGTTCTCTATAAAATATAGCTATTCCCTTGTTATAAGTGCTTTTGTCACCTTCTTCTTAAGAATGCTTGCTACACGTTTTAAGTGGAATCTTCCCAAAATATTGTTATGAAAGGAGTTTTTTATGCCGGATATTGAATATAACAGAAGTGAAGCTGTGCGATATGCACTGCGTTGGGCACTTGGGCGAAACCCTGCGTACTTCGATTTTGCGGATTTAGGAGGTGATTGTACTTCCTTCGCCTCACAATGTGTTTTTGCAGGCTCAGGCATTATGAATTATACTCCGACTTTCGGTTGGTATTACATTTCCGGGAACGATAAGTCACCGTCCTGGTCAGGCGTTGAGTATTTTTATGATTTTATGATAAATAATGAAAGCACAGGGCCTTATGCAGAGGTTTCACCTCTTGAAACACTTTTGCCCGGCGATATTATTCAGCTTGGAAATCAGAACGGCAGATTTTATCATACTTTAGTGCTTACTATGATCAAATCTGTAAGAGGCAGACGTAATTACTACATTTGCGCCCACGACAATGACTCATTTCAAAGGAATTTGAATACATACAATTATGCAAATATAAGGGGAATACATATTTTAGGCGCAAGGACATAAAAAAAACGAGGACTTCGTCCTCGTTTTAAATTTTACAGGCTTTTAATTATATTAAGAAGCTTTTCTTCTTTTTCAGCGATATCACGAACAAGCTTGAACTGGTTTCTTGCTCGGTCAAGATTGTGCTGTTCTCTGTGAATTTTGAAATATGTATCACCATTCAAATAATCCGTTAAGAATCTTACTCCGCATTCAAATGTTAAAAGCTTTGCAGAGAATGGAAGAAGTTCCTTTTCTCTTTCTGTAAGCTTTTCGCCCATTTCTTCAAAGTATCCTTTTGCAAAAGAGATAAAGATTTCTTCATCAAAGCTTACTATATCAAGATTTGTTTCGTCCTCTGCGGCAGTTGATGCGCCGATTCTTAGTGCATCACCGAAATCGTAAAGTGCACTTCCCGGCATTACAGTATCAAGGTCGATTACACAAATCGCCTCGCCTGAATCTGCGTCAAACAGGATATTGTTAATCTTTGTGTCGTTATGAGTAACTCGAAGCGGGATTGAACCATCAGAAATTCCGTCAGTTACAACGCTTGCAAAGCTTGCACACTCTCTTACAAATGCAATTTCTGCCTGAACATCTTTAGCTCGTCCTGCAATATCGTTTGCAACCGCTTCTTCAAACTTTTTCATACGGTCAGGTGTGTTGTGGAAATTCTCAATAGTTTCAGAAAGGGTATCTGCAGGATAATCGTCCAAACGTCTTTGGAACTTACCAAATCCCTTACCGGCACGATACATATCCTCTTTTGTACCAACTTCAATTGTTTTTGTATTGTCTACAAACTTATACAAACGATAAACGTGTTCATCATCAACTCGATAACAATTCTTTCCGTCACGAGTTTTGATAACTGTCATTGTTTCACGTTCAGGGTCGCCACCTTCGGCTTCAATTTTAGCTCTTAAAAATGTGGTAACCTTATCAATGTTATCCATCATTTCCTCAGGATTTTTAAATACATTTGTATTTATTCTCTGAAATATACCGTCCTTTGCAGAAGTTCTGTATGTGTCATTGATGTGGCCGTTTCCATAGTCCTCAATTTTTGCCCTTATGTCAAAATTGGCAAGGACCTCATTCAGATCAATAATAGCCATTTCCTTCTCCTTAAAATTAATCATTTTCGTATATTCCCCAAAACCTGAACTATTATATCTCTATTGTAACAAAATCAAGAGAATAATTTATTTTTCGTCATAATTATGTAAACCCTTACGCTCTTGGGTGTGCTTTTTGGTACTCTTCTCTCATACCGCTGTCTAAAATGTCTGCATAAACCTGCATTGCGTTAATATCTGTATATCCAAGCATCTGAGAAACAAACTTAATGTCTGCTCCGTTTTCCATAAGATGTATTGCAAAAGAATGTCTTAATGTATAAGGTGTAATTTCTTTATTTACACCTGCTTCCTTACCATAGCTTTTAATTATCTTCCAAAAGCCCTGTCTCGAAAGCCTTGTACCGTTACAGTTTAAGAACAGAATTTTTACATCATCTGATAAAACCATCGCGTCCCTCGCCTTTTCCATGTAATCACGAAGGGCATATATCGCGGCTCTGCCTATTTGAAGCGTTCTTGTATGAGTACCGTTTTTACAGGCTATATATCCTTGTTTTAGGTTAACGTCCTGAACATTTAAGTTAATAAGCTCCGATACTTTTATACCTGTTGCATATAAAACCTCAAGCATAGCTCGGTCACGGTAACCCTTTGGATTTGTAAGCTTTGGCATAGAAAGCAGAATTTCTGTTTCCTGCGTAGTTAAAACTCCGGGCATCTTTCTTGAAACTTTTGGTGCTTCAAGATTAAGTGTCGGGTCTTTCATTTTAACCCCGCTGTCCTGTATATATCCGTAAAAAGAACGAAGTGAAGCAAGTCTTCTTGAGATAGTTGCTGCCGCTCTTCCTTGTTTCTGCAAGAGAAGTAAATATGTAAGAATGGTCGTTCTGCTGGTTTTCTTTATGTCTGTTATCCCCTTTTCTTTTAAAAAGGCAAGATAGTGAGCTACGTCACGCTTATAAGACATTATGGTATTGCCTGACTTATTCTGTCCCCCTACAAGCGAAAAGACAAATCCGTCTAAAATTTCCTGCATTTACTCCCCTCCTTAAAATTAAAATAATGAACAATGTATAGATAATTATAGCACAAAATTTCAAATTGTATATATATTTGCCAAAAATTTATTTGCACATTCTGCAATTTAATTTGCACTTTTTACCCATTGGCTGCAAATTTCATTAATATTGCCGACAAATATCCCCTTATCACGCTATCAATAATAAGGACAATCAGAGCTATTGACAAAAGCAAAAACAATTTTTTCAAAAATTCTCTTCTGTCATACCTCATATCTTTAATATTTTCTACTGCCTTGCAGGAGTACCAACACAATGACGGAACAATAACTGTCGCTGACACAAGGTTTGCAACGCAAAAAATCAGGCCTCGCAGTCCAAAAAGGCGCAAAACCGCGGTTATTGCAAATCCCACAGAGTATCCTTTGACAAGCATTACCACGCCAAGAATTATCGGTCCTAACACAAAAAAACCACCAATGACAAGGCAACAAAACAGCTTCATATTATCTTTAAAAATGCTCTTAACACTTTGCGCCGCAGACACATCGTATCCTGAAACTGCGCCTTCTAAATATTCATACATACCATTCTGATTTTCAACCAATACCTGTCTTGTGCTTCCGATACATACTCCTAACCCATACAGAATCAGGAATACAAAAAATATTATCAATTTATAATTTTTCATAAAAAAATCCCCTTTTGTGCATAGTAGTACATACTATGCACAAAGAGGATTTTAAATTCCGTTATAGTTAAATTTCTGCAGCTCGTAAAAACTTCTTAAGACGTTCAATACCTTCAACAATGTTATCCATACTTGTAGCGTATGACCATCTTACATAGTTATTAACTCCAAATCCTGTTCCCGGAACTACTGCAACCTTTGCAACATCTAAGAACAGCTTTGCAAAATCGTCAGCATCGTTTATTGTAACACCATACATTGTTCTGCCCAAAAGGTCATCAATGTTCATCATAATATAGAATGCACCGTTTGGACGCTTACATGAAATTCCGTCAATACTGTTAAACATTTCAACCATAAAGTCACGGCGGCGTACAAACTGCTTACGCATTGCCTCAACCTCTTTCATACCACCCTCAAGTGCCGCAATCGTTGCTGCCTGTGCGATAGAGTTAGGGTTTGAAGATGCGTGAGACTGAATATTTGCCATTGCCTTTGCAATTTCAGGGTTTGCAGCAGCGTAACCGATTCTCCAGCCTGTCATGGCAAAAGTCTTTGAAACGCCATTGATTACAATTGTAAGGTCCTTGATTTTTTCATTAAATGAAGCAATACTAACGTGCTTTCCTTCATATATCAAGTGCTCGTAGATTTCGTCTGAAACAACGTAAAGGTTGTTTTCAACTGCGAAATCAGCAATCTCACGAAGCTCTTCTTCTGTATAAACCATACCAGTCGGATTTGACGGGCTGTTTATAACAATTGCCTTTGTTTTGTCAGTAAGCGCACCTCGAAGCTCACTTGCTGTAACTTTGAAATTGTTTTCTTCTGTTGCATTAACAATTACAGGAACGCCGTCTGCAAGCTTAACCATTTCAGGATAGCTTACCCAGTATGGTGCAGGGATTATTACTTCGTCTCCAGGATTACAGATTGCCATAAAAGCATTAACCAATGAGTGCTTTGCACCGTTTGATACAACAATTTCTGCTGGCTTATAGTCAAGCCCATTCTCTCTTTTAAACTTTTCTGCAACTGCCTGACGAAGCTTTAGAGTACCCGCTGCCGGTGTGTACTTTGTTTCACCGTTCATTATTGCGTCAATAGCCGCCTTTTTTATATGTTCAGGTGTGTCAAAATCCGGCTCACCACAGCCAAATCCTACCACATCCTCGCCGTTTGCTTTCATTTCTTTAAATTTTGAGTCTATTGCAAGTGTTGGTGATGGTGAAACACCTGCTGCCTTTTTTGAAACCATATTTGCCTCCGTTTTGAATTTTTTAACATTCCAAAATTTCATTTTTTATTAAATAACAGACTTATTATATCACTTTTTAATCAAAAATGCAATATTTATATAAGAAAAATTTCAAAATTTCTTATACAAAATATTTTTTTATTATCCTATATAACTATACAAAATCAACAATTTTGTGACTTTAGTACTCTTAAAAAGTTCTCGCAGGCTATTTTTTTACGTATTTTTTCAGAATACGGAAGCATTCTTATTACCTTTTCCATATCCTGACACCCATAAATTCCACCAGGCAGTCTGTCTATCCCGTCAAAGTCACTGCCTATACCAATATTATCCTCGCCGCCAAGGCTTAAAAATCTGTCAATGTGGTCAATTATACACTTTATATCTTCGCCTAAAAACGGTGGATAAAAATTTATACCAACACAGCCTTTCATATCCCTTATCATACAAAACTGTTTGTCTGTTAAATTTCTTGGGTTGCCTGTAACTGATTTGGAATTGGAATGGCTTGCACAAATGGGTTTAGTGGATATTTTTGCCACATCCCAGAATGATTTTTCGCTTAAGTGGGACACGTCAATTAAAATCCCCGACTCATTCATACGCTTAATTGCTTTCTTTCCAAACTCGGTAAGTCCTGAATCCTCATCTTCCAAAACACCGCAGCCCAGACTGTTTTTGAAATTCCAGGTTGGCGCAACCATTAAAATTCCTCGGCTTTTTATGTAGTCTAAATCATCAAGGGTTTCTATAAGCTCACCGCCTTCAAGACTTAAAATCGCCTTTACCCTGACTTCTTTATTGATTATTTCCTCATAGCTCTTACAAATAGTTATTTTACTCTTTTTTGCTTCTTTATAAAAATTATCTATTATTGCATTGAATCTTTCCTTTGCACAGCTTTTGTAATGTGGGTCAATGAATGCTGCAAAAACCTGAATACTTTCGTTTTCTGACAAACGTTTTATGTCTATATGTAAGTCATTTTCAAAAAGGCTTTTGTTTTCATCCAAAAGCCTTGATGGCGTATCCGAATGGGCATCAAAAATTTTCATACTTTCTCCTTAAAAGGCTGATTTTATATGATTTATTTCCGTTACCACCATAGCATCACCTGAAAATTTATACATAACCTCAATTACATCAAATCGCATATCGGTATCATCATTCCCAAGATAATACAGTGCAGTTTGTATAATTTTTTCCTGTTTTTTGTAATCAACAAACTCTGACGGTGTGCCGTAATTTTTTGACAGACGTGTTTTCACCTCAGCAAATACTATAGTGTCGTCGTCCTTTGCAATTATGTCAATTTCCCCGCATCTTGCGTGAAAATTTCTTTTTAAAACTGTTATTCCCTGATTTTCTAAAAAGGAACACGCCATTTCCTCTCCGAAATCCCCTATTTCTTTAGTGGTCATTTGTTATCTCCCAGTAGTTTCTTCAAAAATGTTCTTCTGTGAATAGGACAAACACCGTACTTCAAAATGGCATCGGTGTGTGCTTTTGTTCCGTATCCTTTATGCTTTTCAAATCCGTATTCAGGATAAACCTCGCCCATCTTATCTATGTATCTGTCCCTTGCCACCTTTGCAAGTATTGACGCCGCTGCAATAGAAATACTTTTTGCATCACCCTTTACAACTGTTTCGTGGGCTATTTCCATTCCCTTTATACTGTTGCCGTCAATTATAACATAATCAGGTTTTTGGGTAAGGTTTGCCACCGCTCCGTTCATCGCCTTATGTGTAGCATTTAGAATATTTATCTCATCTATCTCTTTTTCATCTACAGAAAATATTGCATAGCTTACTGCAATTCGTGTTATTTCCTCAAAAAGTTCCTCACGTTTTTTTGGTGTCAGTTTTTTTGAGTCGTTTATACCCGAAAGTTCCGCTCCCTCAGGTAAAATAACCGCTGCCGCATATACCGGTCCTGCCAGCGGACCACGTCCTGCTTCATCTACACCTGCTATATATGAATAGCCTTTTTCTTTCAGACCATTCTCTATTTCCCATAACGATTCCTGTCTTTTTTTCTCTTCTTCCGGTGTTAATTTCGGCATTTTTTATCTCCTTAAAATTTTTTTATATTTATTATATCATTTTTCAAAAAAATATGCTATAATAATTTTGTATTTTGTTTTGTTTTATTAAACGGAGGTTTTTTATATGTATATGCGAGAGGTCGATGACCCTGTTACAATACAATATATAATTCTTTTCACTTTAGCAAAAGCGGGTAGAAATGTGACTCATTCACAGCTCACCTGCCTTACACTTGATAAGTGCAATATAAACTTTGCCAACTTCCAGATTGCTCTTGACAATCTTGTGCAAATCGGATATGTGCAGATTCTTGAAAACCCCACAGACGAGAATATGCCTATTTATGCACTTACCGATAAAGGCAGAGAGGCAGACTCATTTTTTGCACATCAGATTCCTGTGTATATAAGAGAGCAGATTGAGGAACACATTGAGCCGTTTTTCAGAGAAGAAAAGCTTAAAAAAAGCGTCAAGGCAACCCTTGTACCTTTAAATGACAATGAATACAATGTAGAGCTTGCACTGTTCGAAAG
Organism: Clostridia bacterium; assembly: GCA_045658645.1. GTDB lineage: Bacteria > Bacillota > Clostridia > UBA1381 > UBA1381 > UBA1738. The sequence goes on from JAZOVJ010000077.1 coordinate 45,979, forward strand.
TATATCTCCTTTAATGGAGCTTTCATTTTACGCAGGAGACCGCAAAACTGCTGCTTCAATAATACGTAACTTTAAGGCAAATCCCGAAAAGGTATATAGCGAAATACTTGCTTCAATTTTAGGGAATGAAGAAGAATAAAGAAAGGATTTGAAAAATGCAAAAACTTACAAATATTAAATACATTGGTGTTAATGACCACAACATTGACCTTTTTGAAGGTCAGTATCCTGTGCCAAATGGTATGGCGTATAACTCTTACGCTGTTATAGACGAAAAAACTGCCATATTTGATACAGTAGACAAAAACTTCGGTGATGAGTGGCTTTCCAACATAAAGGACGCTTTAGGCGGCAAATCACCGGACTTTTTAATTGTTCAGCACATGGAACCTGACCACTCAGCCAACATTCATAACTTTGTAAAGGAATATCCTTATGCTAAAATTGTGGCATCTGCAAAGGCATTTGATATGATGAAGAACTTTTTCGGCACAGACTACGCCGACAACCGCATAGTTGTAAAAGATGGTGACACACTTTCTCTTGGGTCCCGTACTCTTACATTTGTAACTGCTCCTATGGTACACTGGCCCGAAGTTATCGTTACCTATGACGATTTGGACAAGGTTTTATTCTCTGCCGATGCTTTTGGGAAATTCGGTGCTTTGGACGTAGAGGAAGATTGGGCATGCGAAGCAAGAAGATACTACTTCGGTATTGTTGGAAAGTTCGGAGTTCAGGCACAGGCTCTTCTTAAAAAGGCTTCATGTCTTGAAATAAAGGCGATTTTGCCGCTACATGGTCCGCAGCTATTCGATAACCTTGGATATTATATCGACCTTTATAACACCTGGTCAGGCTATCAGGCGGAAGCTGAGGGCGTTACAATCGCTTACACATCTGTTTACGGAAATACAAAAAATGCAGTTTTAATTTTAGAAAAGATGCTCAAGGAAAAAGGCGTTAAGGTTTCAGTTTTTGATTTAGCTCGTGATGATATGTCAGAAGCGGTTGAGGATGCCTTCAAGTATAATAAGCTTGTGCTTGCGACCACAACTTATAACGGCGGTATCTTCCCGTTTATGGATACTTTCTTATCACATTTAGCAGAACATAACTACCAGAACAGAACAGTTGCCTTTATTGAAAACGGAAGCTGGGCACCCGTTGCTGCTAAAAATATGATGGCAAAGCTTGAGAAATGCAAAAATTTGACTTATTGTGAAAATACTGTAAAGATTTTATCCGCCGTAGATGAGGAAAATATGAAAGAGCTCGAAGCCCTGTCAATTGAGCTTGCATAAATCAAAAAGCAGAACGAAATTCGTTCTGCTTTTTTTGTTAGTCTGTCGTTAGATACAGTCCACTTATCTTAATAACGGGATATAGCATACGGTGTATAATCATCTATTGCTTTAATACAAAATGAGATTTTCTTGTAGTCTATCTTACCAAATCCTCTGTTTTTTGTAACGATAAGGCTGTATGACCCCGGCTCAAGTCCTGTAAAATCAACGATTGCACCATCGCCTAAATCTGTATATTTATTTACCTTTTCATTATTCAAGTAAATATCATCAAACTTGCCGTCAATAGTAAGCTTATTATAACGGCTGCCTTCCACATACGTTCCATTATTAGTGATACCTGAAAGGGTTACAAATTCTTCTGTTTCTTCCACGCTATCATTAAACTTGTAATAACCCGTATCGGAAATAACATATTTAACCTCGCTGCTGCCTCTTGTACGGAAACCAAATGATATTTCTGTGAGTTGGGTTGTATCAAGCTTATCAGGCACGTCTCCGTTATATGGATAAAACTTTGTCCAAGGAACAACAATTGTATTCTTTCCTGCCTCGAATTTGCCAAGCATTACAGAATATGCACCGGAAGAAATGTTGGCATACATTATCATTTCTGTGTTTTCACCGGTTTTTTCCACATTAATATCGAATATAAATCCATCGCTGTTTGCAAGAGCACTTAAATCTCTGTTTAATTTAGGGAACCAGAATCTTGAGTCACCGGACTTGATTGTTGCAGTAAAAGTTGTAGATGTACTGTTGTTTGTAGCGCTCAATCTTGTGCTTGCTCCACTGGTTTTGTTACCATCTTTCCATATTTTACTGCTAAATGTGTTTTTACTGAAAGTAGTAATTGTACCTCGACTGCTGATGCTTTCTCTTGTAAGTCCGTGTTCTACAACATATCCGCAAACAGTTTCTGAAACAGCACTTCCGTTAGCAGTTCCGCTGAAGCTGAAGCTGCCTTTATGCTGGTTCTCAGCATCAGGCTTGACTTTAATTGTATAATTCAAAGATACAGCTTGTTTTGAATTGTAATTTAAAGCAGAATCTGTGAATGCTTTTGTTGCCGCGCCCACAATTTCAACACCATCGTCTACCATTAAATTAATATTACCGCTGATAGCCTCGTTATTGAAATTGTAAACATTAAGAGTAATATTATAGGTTTCACCCGGTGTTAATACATATCTGCCATCTAAAACCTCTAAATCTGTATTTCCCCAGATTGCCTGTAATATAACCTTTTCGCCAACAGTTCTTGTTATATCACGCACATAGCTTGATTCAAATGATTTACTTATGTAGTTATCTTCATCAGACCTTCCGTCAAAAATAACTATCACAGGCTCGTATGAAACCGGAATATTTACAACATCCTTTGAAGTTGTTCCGTATTTAAGCTCTGTTCCACCTATTAGGTTTTTAACTACTACAGGCTTTGATGTCTTAAGTTGCTGATATGAAGTTCCGCTTCCGTTATTCCATAAAACTACTGCATCATTAGCTCCTGTATCAAAGAAATATCCTGAAACATCCTGGCTTGCTCCTAAAAGTTCTCCTATAGGTTTTCCTTCTCCAAGACCTCTTGTCAGCATAGCTAAACTATAAAATGCAGGATATGTGCAATGATTTGGAGCAGTCGTTCCGTAGTTAGCACCATTTTCAAGGTAGTGCCTTATGATAAACCAAAAATGGTTTTCTGTTCCGTAGTTGGCGATTGACTGAACTGCCGATGTGATAGCATATTTTGCCTGCAGTTTAAGCTGATCTTCTTTCAACACGCCTGTAGCTGCGTCAATTGGTGAATTAAGTCCCGCTTCTGTATTCCACAATGGCTGGTTATTTCCGTATATAGCTCTCCAGTCATTTAGCTTTTCTATTCTTGGACTTTTAAAAGTAATTGTACTTTTCGAGTTGGCACTGTTATGTAAGTGAACATTCAATGAATCGGTGTAGTCAGCAACTCCGTTCTGCATCATTATTTCACCAAATCCTGTTGATGCCTCTGCAAGTCCACCAAAAGATTTCAGTGCATCAGGATTTCCCGCCTCAATAGCAAGAGCTGCTGCCTTATAGTATGATGAAAAAACGTCAGCAGAGTATGGTTTTGAAGAATGTCTTGAGTTAAGGTCAGGCTCGTTTATAATTTCGTAAGCTGCAACCTTTCCTTTATAATTACTACTCTGTGTTTTTAACATTTCACTTGTATGATACAAGTTCCCTGTGATAAGACGTTCCGGATTCTTTGTAGCAGCTTCCTTCGGGATTCCGTATGATAACAGTGTGTTTAATCCGTTTTGTTTTAATGGGTTAACCACGACATCAATACTTGTCGCCGTGTTGTATGTCCAGGAAGTAGCGTCTCTTACGGTATCAAATCCGATAACAGACAAAGCCTCTGCATAAGCAGGAATTTTGCTGGTATCCATACCGCTGAATCCGTGCAGCATTGTTGAAAATGGTGAAGAGTCCGGCTTGCCGGTCATTTTCTCAACAACTGTGAATGACGCAAAAATATCCGAACCTCCAATCTTCACTCTGTACCAGCCAGGTATAAAATTACCGTATTTCACTGTTTTTTGAGTTTCGTTGGCACTAAAAGATATTGTTCCATTCCTCTTAACTGTTTTGTCCACGTCTTCTATTGTATATGTTAAGCTGCCTGCTTCAGTATCGTTTCTTGTTATTATAAAAGATACCGCCTGGTCACTTGTATATACGCCAATGTTTTTATCAGGCTGAACAGAAGTAACAGCAGCATTGGCTGTTACCCCAACACAAAGGGCTGTCGCTACGAATATACCTGAAATGTATTTCTTTAAATGCATAAATTTCCTCCTTCTATAACACATTCACTTGTGCTATCAGAACAAAAGCAAGTGTCTTCCGTTAGATAGTCCTACTCTTATTATACAGGATAAGACACATAAAAGCAATAATTTTCTCGAAATATGTTTACTTTTCTATTGTTATGGTATGTACTCTGTTAAAAGTTCCTGAAGGCTCTATTTTGTTTATACCTCTTTTTTCAGCAATATCATAAGATGAGCCTTCGAAATCAGGAATACCGCACCAAGGCTCAATGCAAAGATATTTTGCCTTTGCTCCCGGCTTTGACCACACAAAAACATAATCAAAACCATCAAAATCAACTGTAATCTTCTTACTTCCATCCTTTTTAAGAAGAGATATCTTTCTTGATTTCAGGTTAAGTAATGTAAGCGCATCTATGTCAAAGTATTCATATTTTAAAGGAAGTTCATCCGTGTCCTCTGCAAGAACTATATATTCTTCTGTTAAGAGAGGGCCTTTCAATATGTTATGAGTAAGTTTTTCTTTCTTTTCAAACTTCAGGTAATATTCTTCAACACCTTCAGGGCATGAATATGCCTCGTGGCTTCCTATTGAGAAATACATATCCTCTTTTGATTTATTTGACACATCATATTCTATACGTATTGCTTTCCCTTCTAATGTATAGGATATTCTAAGTTCGAAATCAAATGGATAGACCGCCTTTGTTTCTTCCGTTTGCGTAAGAAGAAATACTGCTTTATTTTCTTCTTCTCTTTCCAAAACAAACTCGCTTTTTCTTCCGAAGCCGTGTCTTGGAAGTGTATATTCTTTTCCGTTTACGGTGTACTTGTCATCCTTTAAGCCGCCGCATATCGGAAACAAAACAGGCGCACGTCCTGACCATACCAATGGGTCTCCCTGCCAAAGATATTCTTCCGTGCCACATTTAACTGACTGAAGTTCTGCGCCAAGAGTTGCTATTTCTGCTGTAAGATATTCGTTTTTTATTGTTATAACAGACATTTCTTTCTCCTTTTATCAGAACGTAAAATCAATACAAGCTCTTGTGGCAGTGAACGGTCTTACCTTTGTATCTGCCACCTCAACGTGTGCCGGGTGAACCGCATATCCCTTTAGTGCTTCTTCGCTCTCCAATACTGAATATAACATAACATCAGCATTTGATGATGAAAGCTTATCAATCTGCACTTCTATTTCCAACAACCCCGGGACTACGCCCTTTAGTGCCTCAAGGCTTACTTTCATTTCCTTTTTTATCTTGTCGTTATTGAATTCGTCTTTTAATGTCCACAAAATAATATGTTTTACCATTTAATTTTCTCCTTTATTTATTCTTTTCCCTTGAAAATCCAATAAAGATTAAAGAGCTTGCAAGCAAGAAATACGGATAGAACAGCTTTGGAATAATATCAAGTGCTGAAAGCTGTCCGCCAAGCTCTGAAACTGCTGTTAATGCAACAAGCATCTGCGCGCCATAAGGCAGGATTGCCTGAACAATACAAGAAAATGTATCAAGAATTGACGCCGCTTTTTTATTTGATATTCCATAGTCTTTAGCAATTTCTTCTGCAATAGGGTTTGCCATAACGATTGCTACTGTATTATTCGCAGTTGCAATATCAAGCACGCCCACTAATGCACCCATACCAATCTGTCCGCCTTTTTTGCCATGGAACACTTTTTTTATTCCGGAAAGAAGTGCGTCAAAACCGCCGTACTCACGTATTAGTGCACAGATAGCTGAAACCAGAATTGTAACAACTATAGTTTCAAACATACCTGCCGCTCCGCTACCCATATTGCCAAGCAGGTCAGTTGCCACAACACTTCCTGTTAAAAGCATTATCAAAGAGCCGGAAATTATACCTATTAAAAGAACTAAAAAAACATTAATTCCCAATATTCCGCCAACAAGAACAAGCACGTATGGAATAATCCGAATAAGATTGTAGTCGTTTGAAACCGTTCCTGAGATTTCACTGGTTAGTGACATTACTAAAACCACGATGATTGTAGCAATAGCTGCAGGAAGTGCGATAAAGAAGTTCTCTTTAAATTTATCACGCATTTCACAACCTTGTCCGTTACAAGCAGCGATTGTTGTGTCGGAAATAAATGATAAGTTGTCACCGAACATTGAGCCGCCTATCACTGTGGCAACACAAAGTGACATATCAAATCCCGACGCCTTTGAAACCGCAACAGCGATTGGGGTTAAAAGCGTAATTGTTCCCACTGATGTTCCCATCGCAAGCGAAACAAAACAGCTTACGACGAAAAGTACCATTACTGCAAACTGTGCGGGGATTATTGAAAGCATAAAATATGCAACGCTCTCTGCACTTTCCCTTCCAACAACGCCAACAAAAATTCCTGCTTCAAGGAATATCAGTATCATTGTGAATATGTTTTTATCCCCTACGCCTTTTCCCATAATTTCAAGCTTCTTGTCAAAGTTAAGAGCTTTATTTTGTAGGCAGGCAACCAAAAGAGCTACTAAAAATGCCACAACTATCGGGATATTGTAAAATCCCATAGGTATTTTTAGCACATACTCAAAAATAATACCAAGTCCCAAATATAAAATAAGAAATACTCCAATTGGCAATAGTGCCTTTACATTCCCTTTGTTCATAATTTTTTCCTCCCTTAATCTGTCACTTCGATAACCATATCATCTGTAACTTCTTCATTACTGATAAATAGTGTTTTGTATCCTGAAATTTCATCTGTGTATGTTTCTTTCAAAACACCATTAACAAAATATTTTCTTTCACCCTCGTTTTTATTGTTATACACAAACTTTGCCTTTTTCCCTTTGAAATACGTCTCCACCTCAACACTGTCTGTCGGCAAATAGTCAGGAGTTGCAACTCTTACGCCACCAATTTCAACGTGTAATCCCAAAGCAAATTCGTAAATGCATCTGTAAATTACTGCACCCGAACCTGTATACCAGTCTCCAAAAGACTCACCATCAATCTGATAGTCTTCGTTTCGGCAGTATGAGTTCGGCATAACAAATGGTGTTTTGGTAACTTTAGCGTGAGTCAGCGGAAGACACTTTAGTATCTGCTCCCAACCCTTTTTACTCTCACCCAAAATGAACAATGCCATAATAGCAAAAGTAGTTGCATGAACGTATACGTTAGCATTTTCTACAGTACCCGGAGTCAGTGTCGCAATTCTTCCAACGCCCTTCATATCAGACGGGTATCTTGATTCCCCCTCCGCTCTTTCCAGACACAAGATTCCTTCATCGTTCAGATAATATACATTTGCCCCAAGAGCCACATCATCAAGATTCCTGTTCTTTAGACCTTAAATATCAGCCAAAAGTTGCTCAATTTTTTCTCTCATTTTTATTTCTCCTTAATGCACAATTATGCATGTATCAATTATACAATATTTTCAAAAAAAACGCAAGTATTTCACTTAAATACCTGCTTTATATTCAATACATATCAAAAAAAATCAACGGCAACTGTTACGTCGCCGTTAATTTATTAGTTCTTTGAATATATTACTGTCAAATCAGGATGAATTTGAAGGATTGATGCAGGAATTTGAGGTGTAATCGGTCCAAAGAATGCCTTTTTTACGATTTCTTCTTTATTTTTTCCGTTCGCAATCAACAGAACTTTTTTAGCATTCATTATACTTCCAATGCCCATAGTTATAGCTTCCTTCGGAACATCTTCCATCTGTGCAAAAAATCTTGCATTTGCTTCTATGGTTGAAGGGTCTAATTTAACCTGATGTGTTTCTTTTGTGAAAAACTCATCCGGTTCATTAAAGCCGATATGTCCGTCAAGACCTATACCAAGCAGTTGTATATCAATACCGCCAAAGCTTTCTATCCTTGCATCATAATCTCTGCATTCTGCGGCAATATCCTCCGCACAGCCGTTTGGTACAAAGGTATATTCTTTTCTTATATTTATTTTAGAAAATAGGTTTGTATCCATAAAATATCTGTAACTTTGGTCATTATCTCCCTTAAGTCCCACATATTCATCAAGATTTATAGATGTAACCTTTGAAAAATCCAAATCATTATTTTCAAATGCCTTTACAAGACAAGCGTATGTACCAAGAGGACTTGACCCTGTGGCAAGGCCAAGAACACTGTCAGGCTTTGAAATTACCTGTGCTGCAATTATTGCTGCCGCCCTCCTGCTTAATTCTTCGTAGTTGTCTACCTCTATATATTTCATTTCATTTTATTTCCTTTCATTTTATTTCCTTTCAACAATGTTGTCCTGAGACTTAACGATGCAGCCTCCCGGGAATACGCCTCTTAGTGCATTCAAAGGATAAACCGAGGTGTTTTTTCCGATTACGGTTCCCGGATTTAAAACACATCCACAACCTATATCCGCTCCATCAGCAAGTATTCCACCAATTTTGCGGAGTCCTGTTTCGTATTCTGTATCGCCGTGAATCACTACAGCTTTTCCGTCACTTTTCAGATTTGAGCAAATCGACCCCGCTCCCATATGTGCTTTATTACCAAGGATTGAGTCACCCACATAATTATAGTGTGGTACCTGAACGTTCTCAAGGAGTACACAGTTTTTTAATTCTGATGAATTTCCAATAACGCAGTTTTCACCTGTAATTACCGAGCCTCTTATAAATGCTCCGGGGCGTATTTCGGTCCCTGCACCTATTATTGCCGGTCCTTCTATAGTGGCTGTAGGATTAATCTTCACATTTTTTCCTACATATACGTTTTCAAAAACCTCATCGAAACCGTCAAGACCTTTTTCTATAAGCTCAAGTATATACCCCTTGATGTCAGGAAGAATTTCCCACGGGTACTTATGTCTTGAAAAAAGCTCCTCAAGATATGGAGTTTTGCATTCAAATAAATCTTTGATTTCAACCTGTTTATTCAACACCGTGTCCTCCCTTTAGAATTGCGTCAACAATTATCTGTGCATACTGTATGCACTTTTCTTCATCTTCGCTCTCAATCATAACCCTTATGACAGGCTCTGTTCCACTTTGACGAAGAAGAACTCTGCCCTTTCCTGCAATAAGCTTTTCTACCTCTGCAAGACTCTCCATAACGGTATTATCTTCAAAAACCGCCGGCTTATCCTTAACCCTTACGTTCCTGATATATTGCGGATAAAGCTTAACAGGTGCTGCCAGTTCTGCAAGAGAAAGCTTTGAATCACACATCTCCTCAGCTAACATAATTGCCGTTAAAATACCGTCTCCGGTAGTTGCATACTTTTTAATTATGATATGTCCTGACTGCTCGCCGCCAAGGTCATAACCCTTTTCCTGCATACATTCATATACAAATCTGTCACCGACATTAGTTTGTTCGCACTTAATTCCGGCTTCTTCAAGACTTGCAAAAAATCCGCTGTTGGACATAATAGTTGCAACAACCATATTGTGAGCAAGCATTCCTCTTGATTTCAGTCTTTTTCCAAGAATATACAGCATTTTATCGCCGTCTACAATCTCGCCGTTTCCGTCAACTGCTATACATCTGTCAGCATCCCCATCAAAAGCAAATCCAACATCGAGATGATTTTCTTTTACCAGTTTGCATAAGTTCTCTATATGGGTAGAACCGCAACCCTCATTTACGTTAAGCCCGTCAGGCTCTGCACCTATTACTACAGTCTGTGCACCAAGTGCTGCAAATACAGATTTTGCAATCATCCATGAAGCGCCGTTAGCACAATCAAGACCTATTTTTAAGTTTTTATAGGAATGTGATGCCAACGAAATCAGGTATCCTAAATATCTGTTTCTTCCTGAAGAATAGTCCATAATGCAGCCTATTTTTTCTCTTGTGGCAAGCGGCAAGTCGTCCCCCGACACACCCAAAGCTCTTAAATTTCCGTCTAAATAAGCTTCTATGAGCATTGTTGTTTTGTCATCAAGCTTTTCCCCGTATTTGTTAATTACTTTTATTCCGTTATCATAATAAGGATTGTGAGATGCTGTTATCATAATACCGCAATCAAATCCTTCCTGCCTTGTTACGTAAGAAACACTTGGAGTTGTTGTTACGTGCAGCATATATGCATCTGCACCTGATGCAGTTATACCTGCAACAATGGAATATTCGAGCATATAGCTTGAACGTCTTGTATCTTTTCCGATAACAATTCTCGGTTTTTTATTGCCGTTCATACAGCCTGATAACTGGGATTGATAATACCAGCCCAAAAATCTTCCCACTTTGTAAGCCTGTATAGAAGTTAATGTAACATTTGCTTCTCCTCTGAATCCATCGGTACCAAAATACTTATTTCCTGATGTTTCAAACTGAGGGAGGTTTATTTGCTCATATAAAAGCTGATCTGTTGAAATCCCGAACAAATCACAAAGCTGGGTAACCTTATCTATCTGCGGAAGTGCCTGGTCCATTTCCCATTTTGAAACAGACTGCCTTGATACGTCTATTTTCTCTGCAAGTTGCTCCTGCGACATTCCCGCCATCATTCGAAGATTTGTAATTTTTTCTCCAATTTTCATTTATACAACACTCCTTTAGATTGGTTGATTATGATAATACCTGATACGGTTTTTCATTGTATGTATGGTAATTTCCGTTCATTCCATCCACACGACTGATTTTTTTCCTTCAGTTATATCCGTTTATAGAGAGGCAAAAAGGTGGATATCATATCAACATCCGCCTGATCGCCTTATAATAAAACCTTAATAATATTCTAAAACTTTAGATATATCTGTTGTGCTTATGTACACAAAGGAGAAAATAGGGGTATTAAGCCAAATTGTGATTATGCATCCGGCACGGGGAGTTTTGTATGATTGGCCCGGTCTGGCTTCTCATTACAAAACTTTGCCAAATATCATAATTCACTAAAACAACTATAATATATTAAAGCTAATAGATAATATTTTCAGGTTTTATTACATGAGATATCAGGAAATGCTACACATATTTTTAACACAAAAGAGGAACTTATGTATGTGTAGCATTTCCATAAAGGTAAATAATTATATCCATAATATCATAAATTAACTGTATTATCTACCAACTATTCTTTGAATTTTTAGCAACCAAAAGTTGCTGTTTTTTTCTTATCTAATTTAAATTTAACCACAAAAATCAGAAATATGCAATATTTTGTATATTTCAGTTTACATTTTGTTTCATACTGCACATTAATTATTGAATTTTTTAGTAAAAATCCCGGCACTTTCTACAGGGATTTTTACTAGTTTATTAATTTAGTTTTATGTCTATTTCAAACATTCTTTTCCAAGGCATTGTTATATTAATTTCTGCAACTTCCCTTGCTATCTTCATTCCATGCCCCTTCAATATGGTAAGCTGCTGTTGCAGTGCCCCATGCAAAATCTTTTTTCAATGCCAATTTATCGCTCTCCCCTGTGTTTTTATTTATTAAATAACATATTATATTAAAAAATACACCCAGAATAATTATATCATAGTAGTAAAAAAATAACAATAAAAATGTATAAAGAATTTATAAAAATTGTAAAAAAATTGCACCTAAAACTCGTTTTTTTAAGTGCAATTTTCATATATTTCATAATTGGTTTACATAAAATCAGTTGTCATAAAGCATTTTGTCAAAAGCATCAACGCTCCACATAATTCATCTAAAAAAATCAACATTATTCAAGTATATCTACAAAACCCAAAAAAGTCATTCTTGATTTTTCCGATTCATTATCTAAATAACCATAACAAGCGTTCCTACACCTATCAATACGCATCCAATCAGAGACTTTATTGTGAATTGCTCGTGCAGGAATACAAACGCTAAAATTAAGGTTATAACAACGCTTAATTTGTCAATCGGAACCACTTTTGATGCCTCCCCAACCTGCAGTGCTTTGTAGTAACATAACCATGATGCACCCGTCGCAAGCCCAGACAAAATCAAAAACACCCAACTCTTTGTTGTGATTTCTGTAATGCCTTTCTGCGCATTGGTTAAAAACACCATCCCCCACGCCATAATCACTACTACTACCGTTCTGATTGCAGTAGCAAGATTGGAGCTAACACCCTCAATACCCACCTTCGCAAGTATTGATGTCAGAGCTGCAAATATTGCAGATAAAAGTGCTAATACGAGCCACATAATGTTTCCTCCTGTTTTTCCAAATCTCGACATTTTATACAGTATAACATTTTTTTGAGGAATTTACAATATTTTTAAATAAATATATAAAAGGACACCCTTTGGTGTCCTTTTCTTTTTGGAAAAGCCGAATGATTTAGATGCCATTTTTGTGCCGAAGGCACACTCGTAAAAAGGTGGTAGTGACAGCGAACCGTTGTGAGTGCGTTTACAAACGAACAGGTGAGCCGAGCGAGCCTTTTTACGAAAAAGGAGGAACAGTGAAGCAAGTGACTGATTTTTTTAAATAAAAAAATCGGAACAAGCGAAACTTGTTCCGACGTGGCTCCCCGCGCTGGGCTCGATACCCGCCGACAACAACAGACAGAATCATAGTCGCATAGTAACACTTCGTTCACTCTGCTCCTTGCTTCTTCAGAACTCACACTCCTTTCATCTGCCACAGGCAGCAGTCGTGCTCGTTCCAGTTAAC